>JAHILQ010000079.1 GCA_018896985.1 Nitrospinota bacterium | reverse complement strand
GATATATAGAGGTTTCTCAGAGGGTTCTCTTCGCATACAGGCACATCAACGGGAGATAGAGAAGGCTGCCTGAGATTTATCTTCAATTCTTTAGCCTTTACCTCTGCCTCATGGAGGATTTCTTCGTAGTCTTTATTTACCCCTCCCCCTTTCCCCCTCCCGCTAAACACCCTCTGACTCTCCTGCCAGTCATTTGTCACATGAATCAAATTTGTTAGAACAACCTCTTCAATGCCGGTATCTTTTGCAAGTTGAAGTAACGCAGGCGCCTCGGAAATATTGTCCTTAAGCATGAGGTATATGATATGCAGTTTCGGGTTTTTGGTTTTTTTGTCCGCCTTGATCTCGTTGAAGGTCTGGATATGCCTTATCAGGCTCTGTAGGTCAGAGTTTACCCTTATAGAATTATGCGTCTGAGGCGTAGCCCCAGCTAAAGAAAAGCCGACAAAATCAACTCCTGCAGTGATGAGTTCTGAGATATAGTCCCTGGTCAGTACCCTTCCGCTTGTTACAAAACCTGCCTGAGCCCCTTCTGCCTTTACCAGTCTTATTGCCTCAATGATATTTTTGTGAAGTAAAGATTCACCCCATCCCTCAAGTATCACAGTCTCCACATCCTTAAAATAGGGTGTGAGCTTTTTAAAGTCATCTATCCTCATATCGCCGGAAAACCAGTCGCCGGCCTCCTCCCTTATGCACATCCTGCAGCTCAGGGGACATCTTGTGGTAAGCTCAATCTGCCATGCAGAAAAGGGTCTTGTCTTGGGTCTTAAAGATCCAAAAAAGTTAAGCCACCTCATAGTAGATTCTGTTGCACTGAATACCCATCCTCAATTAGCATTTTTCTAATCCCCTGAATATGGGTTATCCCCACAAAGACTATCGTATTTCCCCGCCCTAAGTAGGGCTTCATCCTCTCATATAAGATAGGGTCTCTTTTGTCTATTATAGACTCGCAGTAGGTCGGAAATTCGGTAGCAAAAGATATCAACCTCTCCATATCTCCCTTGAGGTAATATTTTACATATCTCCGTGCATATCCGTCCCATCTTTCCACCTTTTTCAAAAAGTTTACAATCCTTTCAAGGGGAATCCCATTTAAGGCGTCTATCTGTTCTTCTATCTTCTCAAGGAAATGGACATCCTTACCCAGTTCCTTAGCTATATTAAGGGCATCACGGTCCATCGTATATTCCCAGCCGTTCTTCTCCCTGTAATAAGACCAGATTTCAAAAAAGGCCATCCATGGTCTTTTGTCTTTTATCCGGTTGTAAAGCTTATCAGGTGATTGTCCGAAAATCATCATGTAAGTGCCGAAGTAGCTCTGGGTGTGGATGGTATATTCGAGTTTATTTATTTCATTAATTGTACGGACATCCAGTACACCGTCAAGAGAGTGATTCCCGTCACCTTTCGCCCCCTGTTCTACCACCCTGTCCATATTACCCTGGTCAAGGGGGCCTTCTAACAGGACAGCGCCTGCGTCAGCTATATATCGGGTCAAGGATTTTTTAAAGCCAAAGGGAAAGAAATGGGCCGAGCCGGCAAGAAAGGATTTTTTGCCCCCCTTTTGGATCTCCCATACCATCTTAAGTTCTCTCTCTTTTGAAAAGAAACTGAAAAGGTTCATAATCTTTCCTCCAGCGATTTCATCATTTTAAGAATTTTTGGATGGGCGCCACCCGGCCTGTATTCACAGAATTCATATCTGAGAAAGGGAACGCCTCCCCATTTCTCCTTGAACCTCCTTATACCCTTATTCACCCCGAGTCCCAAATTAATATAACTTTTCCCGTTCTCCCTGGCAATGTTTATCATCTCGAAGGCCAGGAGATCCGAGGCATGGGGGACATAGTTTTTCCTGGAATAACAGCCGACCACATAGGTTGCGAACTCCCTTGCAGAAAGTTCAACGACATAAAAGGCTGTAAGTTCTCCTTTTTTATCAATGGCATTCAGGATAACGGAGGTTTCTGACTGTTTAATATATTCCTCCATGCTGAGAAATAATTCTCTGATACGGGGATTCAGTTTCTCCCTTTTTAAGAATTCCGATATAAGCTTTGTGTGTTCTTTCGAGATCTCTCTTCCTCTTTTGACACTTAATTCCCTTAATGCCCTTTTGACCAGACGCATCAGGTCTTTTTTTATCACCAGTCCGCTCAACTCAAGTTTATAATAATGGTCGGTTTCTCTCCCCCGGCAGAATCGGGTAAAAGAGTGTGGTATTTCCGGAGCTATGAGCCATATATACCCGGGCTGATATTTTTTAATAGCGCCGCTCAGGGCGCTCTCGAGACTTTCCGTTGCAAAATCATGGTCTAAAGGGTATCCCACAAAGATTATCCAGTTGTCCCTTGAAAAATAAATATATCCATCTACCAGCGATGGCTCTCCCTTAGATATTGAAACCATTAGATTCAATACATGTTCCGGGACATACGCCCTGTTTAATATGTATTCTCTCTGCTCAGGAGATAGCATCCTCTATGACCTAAAACAGCCTTAATTTATCTTTTCCAGTTCGCTCATAAAGACAGAATTCATAATTGAGAAATGGCGCGCCGCCCCATTTCTTTTTAAAAAAAGCGACCCCTTCATTAATACCAAGCCCCAAATTGACAAAGGACTTTCCCATTTCCTGAGCAGTTTTTATTATTTCATAGAGAATAAGGTCTGATGCCCCCGACATATAACTCTGGCGGGACATAAAGTTAAACATATAAAAGATATAGTCTCTGGCGCCGAATTCAGCGATGTCGAAAGTAACAAGTTTTTTATCCTCATTCCTTGCACTGAAGACCCATGCGGTAGAGACCGAAGATAGATATTTCGGGATCCTTTCAAAGATGTACCGTGTATCAGCATCAATTTTATGGGAATCCATGAATTCAGAAATCAACAGAAGATGTTCATCTTTGATCTCTTGACTCTTCTCAATACATAACTCCCTTGAGGCATGTCTTATCATATTTCTCAATTTCTGACTGACATGTAGATCGGAAAGATCAAGTTTATAGTAACAATCAGAGGCGCTCCTATGGCAGTCCTTCCGGGGTATAGAAATTTCCGGCGCTATGAGGGCCACATATTTCGGTTTGAATCGATTTACAGCCTGGTCGAGAATCCCCTGCGCATTACGATCTCCGGTAAAGGTCTTTAATGGATAACCTATGAAGATCAGGTGGCCTTCGTCGCCATAGTAGCAGAGATAGTCATTGATCAGGTACGGTTCTGTTCCGGAAATGGCGGTCACATACCCCGGGAGGTGTTCAGGTAAATAGGCGTGGCTGTTGATATAATCCTCCTCTGCCGGTGTTATCACTGTATTGATATTTTAACATATTGCAGTTATGCAAGACGCTGCAAGCGCAGGATGGCGTTTGACTGTGCAGGGGAAAAATGATAGTATAAAATCATGCAGATCATGGTCAGGCTTCTACTTTCCTCGGAGGGTCTTCTTCAGATGACGGCTCCGGCATAGCGATTGATGGAGAAGGTAATATATATATATATATTGCCGGGACTACAGAATCAAAAGACTTCCCTACAAAAAACCATTTCCAGAAGGCTAATTCGAATTATCCCTATGCCTTTATGGTGAAAATAGATCAGAATAAAGGGCGGGGAGAAAGCAAGGGCGGCGAAAAACAGGCTAAGATAATTCTCCGGGAAAGATGGGAAAAATGAGAAGGATTGTAATTGAGATTTTATTAATAGTTGTCCTTTCCTTATTACTGTCCCTTGTTTACAATGCAGTTTCACCTACGGGACTAAGGATTTTACCAAAGAAGGCAGAGACATCGGTGCAGTTGTCATTGCGAGCGGAGCGAAGCAATCTCACAATTGTAACAGAGGGTATTCTTTAAATGGCAGCGACCGTATCTTTTATATTCAGAATTCTAATCGGCGGGGTATTTCTCATTGCAGGCCTTGCAAAGATTTCCGACCCTGTAAGGTTTCTTTTCACACTGAGGGAGTTCCAGTTAGTCCCAGGAATGATTGAGCGTTTTCTTGCAGTGTATCTCCCATGGCTGGAGTTTATACTCGGGCTTTTTATAATACTTGGCTTATTGCACAGGACAAGCTCTTTAATCCTTGCCTGTCTGAATACAGTTTTTACCCTTGCAATTTTGTCAGTCATTATCAGAGGCATAGAGGTAGATTGTGGCTGTTTTGGCTTACTGGCTGATATTTTAAAACTACCTGATATGGCAGATATGAAGGCCGTTATAAGAAATATAATTTTTATCGGCATGTGCCTTTATATTTTTTTTGCGAAGAGAACTTTGCTTTCTCTGGATAATTACAGACAGTGGAATCGCAGTGTATGAAAATATGCTCGAAGAATCCGGGCAATGAGCAGATAGATGAAAATGATTACTGTTTCTTCCCAGTTACTTTCCACACATGATAAGCCCTTTGTATAACTGTCACATGCGTAAGGACGAACATTACCCAGAGCATAGGAACAAACCAGCCTGTCAGCGCAGCCAAAATCAGAAGTATAATCCTCTCAGGCCTTTCCATAATACCGTTGCTGCATGACTCACCGAGACCCTCTGCCCTTGCCCTTGCATAACTGATTAAAAATGCGCCAGCCAATGTGCCAAGGCTCAGGAAGACTCCGTTATGCTCGCCTTTTGAAGCAAGATACCATGCAACAGAAAGAAAGAGAAACGCATCAGCATACCTGTCAAGCAGAGAATCAAGAAAAGCGCCGAACCGCGTTGCCCTGTTATTGACTCTTGCTATAATACCGTCAAGCATATCAAATAACCCGCCGGCAAGGATAAGCAGACCGCCAAGTCTTATGTTATATGGAAGGACAAAAGCCGCAGTTATGGTTACAACAAAGCCGGCCACTGTAAGCACATTAGGATTTAACGAAATCTTTTTTACGAAAGGAGTTAAAGGCTTGTCAAGGAAATGGCCGAATTTAGCGCCAATCATCTATCCCTTTTTCCGGCAATAAATTCTTCCAGCATATTACGCGCCTGTTCATCGGAAAACTGTTTAATGGGATGCTTCATAAAATATGCAGAGGGAGAAACAAGCACACCGCCTGTCTTTCTGTCACGCGCAATCCTGCAGCATCTTATTGCATCTATAACAACCCCAGCGCTGTTTGGCGAATCCTCCACAGACAGCCTGAGTTCAAAGTTAACAGGGATATTTCCGAAACCCCTCCCTTCCATCCTTAAAAAACAGACCTTGTTATCTTTAAGCCATGGAATATAGTCCGAGGGACCAATGTGTATATTGTCAGCATTGAGCGGATTCTTAAGCTGGGACTGAACAGCCTCTGTCTTTGAAATTTTCTTGGATTTTAGCCTTGTATGATTCAGCATATTCAGAAAATCGGTATTGCCGCCGACATTCAACTGATATGTATTATCAATCTTTACACCCCTGTCCATAAATAACTTTGTAAGCATCCTGTGTATTATCGTTGCGCCTATCTGGCTCTTGACGTCATCTCCTATTATTGGAATATTTTTTTCCTCAAAGCGCTTTGTCCACGACTTGCTGGATGCTATAAAGACAGGCACGCAGTTAACTAAACTTACGCCGGTTTTCAGACATGCCTCTGCATAAAAGGCAGTTGCCTTTTCAGAGCCTACAGGCAGATAGCTTAAGAGTATCTCTGCTCCGCTCTGCTTTAAAACTCTTGCAACATCACACGGTTTTTTATTGGCAGCAAGAAATCTGCGTTCCTCAGGATAATCTTTCATGTGCTGTGCTATGCCGTCAAGTATTTTCCCCATCTTAACGGTAACAGGATAATCAGGAATCTCCTTATTGAATACCTTTGTGCAGTTTGGTTTTGCAAACACAGCCTCTCTCAGCGGTCTGCCCACTTTTCTCCTGTCAATATCAAATGCGGCAACTATATCTATATCCGCAGGCTTGTATCCTCCGAGGGTATAATGCATCAAACCCACCGACTTGTCAGAATGCCTGTCCCCCAAGCCTTTATAATATTCAATTCCCTGTATCAGAGAGCTTGCACAGTTTCCGATTCCGGCAATCGCAATGCGTATCTTACCTTTCATCTTTTTCAAGAACCTCCATTCATTTCTCTATTTTTGGTCGGGGCGACCCGATTTGAACGGGCGACCACTCGCACCCCAAGCGAGTGCGCTACCAGGCTGCGCCACGCCCCGATTTACT
>JAHILQ010000011.1 GCA_018896985.1 Nitrospinota bacterium | reverse complement strand
GGAAAATTAGAGGTTCTTTCTCATATTGAGCAGGTAAATTATAATAGATTGTCATTCCAGCTTGTCTGGAATCCTTCCTAAAGAAAGATGCTGGACAAGCCAGCATGACAAAGAGAGGTATTTTCAGGTGAAAGATTAAACGTGGTGACATTCTAAGTGCAGATGCGAATAAACAGGCGGTTGATTAAAAATTTTGACTGGGGAACCTTCTTCATAGTAATCCTTCTGTCTATTATCGGCATAATGACAATATATAGCGCCACACGCCCCTTGCTTCCTCACGAACAGCCAAATTATCACATAAAGCAAATCTACTGGCTCCTGCTTGGAATCACAGCGCTGTTTTTTATTGTGAGTTTTGATTATATCTGGATGAGCAGATTTGCTTATCCTGTATATGCGGCAGGCGTAGTCCTGCTTTTAGTTGTCCTCTTCGCAGGGAAGACAGGCATGGGAGCGCAAAGATGGCTGTCTATCGGGCCGCTTTCTTTTCAGCCGTCCGAAATATTCAGGCTAATGTTCATAATAGTCATAGCGCGGCATTTCATGGAACTCAGCGGCACAATGGGATTGACCTCTATTATAAAAAATTTTCTGGCGTTCACGTTTATCCCGCTAATAATCTTACTCAAGCAGCCAGACCTCGGCACCGCCGTTGTTCTATTAATAATGTTTTTATCACTCAGCATTGTGAAGGGACTGCAAAAAAAAGTTGTCGTACTTCTGATTGTAATCGGAGTGATCTCAATTCCGTTTATCGGCAACATAATGTGGGAAGGGCTGAAAGATTATCAGAAAAACAGGATTGTTGCATTCATGGAGCCTGAGGCAGATCCGGCAGGAATCGGCTATCACATAAACCAGTCAAAGATTGCAATAGGCTCAGGCGGTATTCTTGGAAAAGGCTACCTAAAGGGAACGCAAGGGCCGTTCAGGTTTCTTCCAGAGAAACAGACTGATTTTATCTTTGCGGTGTTCGCAGAGGAATGGGGGCTTGTTGGAAGCATTTTCCTTCTGCTTATCTACCTCGCCTTAATTCTCAGGGGGCTCGATACTGCATTAAAGGCAAAAGATGAATTCGGCAGGCTCCTCGCTGCCGGAATAACAGCCATGTTTTCAACCTACTTCTTCATAAATGTAGGCATGACCCTCGGTATTATGCCTGTGGTCGGAATCCCATTGCCTTTTATGAGCTACGGCGGCACAGCGCTTCTCTCAAACTTCATTGCAGCCGGCATCCTCATAAACATAAGGACAAGGAGATTTGAACTCTTTTATTAAAAGCCCGTCTTTTGTTATAATTATTATCTAAAATTTAAACAGCATTACCAATACTGTCATTCTCCGGCTTGACCGGAAAATCCAGCCTTTTCTCTGGATTGCCCGATCAAGTCGGGCAATGACGAATTGTATAGCTTATTTAGGCGCTCATTAATAGCTGTCAACTGTTTCGTGAGGCGGTGTAGCTCAGTTGGTTAGAGCATGCGGCTCATATCCGCAGTGTCCGGGGTTCAAATCCCTGCACCGCCACCAAAAATATTTCCTGCTAAACTGGGATGTCCTGAAACAGAACGGTCTACGTATCTATCCCGTATAAAAAGTATACGCTTTTATTGAGTCTTTGATAAAATAGTGCATTATGGGCTGGGATAAGAGACACAAATGAACATTCCTGATGAAGTCTTTCAACTAATCGAACGGTTCGACCGTAACTTAGACGCCTACAAATCCGGACAATACAATGAAACACAACTTAGAAGAGAATTCATTGACCCGTTTTTTGAAGTTCTCGGCTGGGATGTAAACAACAGGCAGGGCTATGCCGAGGCTTACAAGGATGTCATCCATGAAGATGCAATCAAGATCGGAAGCGCAACAAAAGCGCCTGATTACTGCTTCAGGATTGGCGGCACAAGGAAGTTTTTTGTTGAGGCGAAAAAACCTTCTGTAAATCTGAAAGATGACATGAACCCTGCTTTCCAACTCCGGCGCTATGCATGGTCGGCAAAGCTTCCCCTGAGCATCCTGATGGATTTCGAAGAATTGGCGGTTTACGACTGCTGCATCACACCGGCTAAAACAGACAAGGCCTCAACAGCGCGGATTATGTATCTGACTTACAGAGATTATGTTCAGAAGTGGAATGAGATAACATCCATATTCTCACGCGAGTCAATACTTAAAGGCTCATTTGACAAATATGCAGAAACAGGGAAACACAAGAAAGGAACAGCAGCGGTTGACGATGCATTTTTGAAAGAGAT
>JAHILQ010000078.1 GCA_018896985.1 Nitrospinota bacterium | reverse complement strand
TTTCAGATGAAATTGCGGGAGATTGCAGAACTGCTTGGCGGCGAGCTTGCAGGCGACCCTGACATAGAGATAAAGGGGGCTGCAGGGATATCTGATGCAAAAGAGAGGGATATAACATTCCTCTCCACTACTAAGCTTATTGGGCAATGCATTGAGAGCAAGGCATCAGCAGTAATAGTAAAAGATACCATTCCTGAGATAAAAAAACCTCAGCTTAAGGTTTCAAACCCGCAGTATGCATTCGCAAGGCTTCTTGAGCATTTTTATGTAAAGCCGTTTATAGCGTCAGGCATAAGTGATAAGGCGTATGTGTCTGATAAAGCCAAGATAGGGGAAAACGTATCTGTATATCCCATGTCGTTTGTCTCGGACGGTGCATCAATAGGCAATAAAACAATCATATATCCGGGAGTGTTCATAGGAGAAAATTCTTCTGTTGGAGATGAGTGCATAATTTACCCCAATGTAACAATCAGGGAGAATGTAAAAATCGGCAGCAGGGTGATAATCCATTCAGGCGCTGTAATAGGCTCTGATGGTTTTGGCTATGTGATGGAAAAAGGGATACATTATAAAATCCCCCAGGTCGGAGGCGTTATCATCGGAGATGATGTTGAGATAGGAGCAAATGTTACTATAGACAGGGCAACGACAGGAAATACCATAATAGGCAGCGGCACAAAGATAGATAACCTTGTTCAGATTGCCCACAATGTAAAGATTGGAGAAAACTCCGTTATTGCAGCACAGACCGGTGTGGCAGGAAGCACAGAGATAGGGAACTATGTCGTATTCGGCGGGCAGGTCGGCGTTGCCGACCATACAAAGATTGATGACGGCGTCATGGTAGGAGCGCAGTCAGGAGCAATGGGACATGTCAAAAGAGGTATATATTCAGGCTCGCCCATGATTCCTCATCGGGACTGGCTTAAGTCAATCGCGCTGTTTGCAAAGCTTCCTGAATTGAACAAAAGGATAAACAAAAGGATAAAAGAACTTGAAGATATGATTAAAAATATTGAAAGGAGAGAACAGAGATGATGGATATTATGGGAATACAAAACATGATTCCGCACAGGTATCCTTTTCTTATGGTTGACAGGATTGTGGAGATGGAGCCAAATGTGAGAGCTGTTGGAATAAAAAATGTAACTATAAATGAGCCGTTCTTTCAGGGGCACTTTCCGGGAAACCCGATAATGCCGGGAGTTCTCATTGTTGAGGCAATGGCGCAAGTCGCAGGTGTGCTTGCATTCAGTTCAGGAATGCAGGGCAGTTCAGTTTATTTTATGAGCATAGAAAAGGCAAAGTTCAGAAAACCTGTTGTGCCCGGAGATCAGATAAAGCTTGAGATTAAAGTGCTTCAGCAGAGAGGCAATGTATGGAGATTTTCAGGGCATGCTCTTGTTGATGATAAGGTTGTGTCGGAGTCAGAATTTACAGCAATGATCATGGCAAAGGAGAAATAATGGAGACCGGGATACATAAAACGGCAATCATAGATCCAAAGGCATCGATAGATGAAGGGGTGCAGATAGGCCCTTTCTGCATTGTAGGCGAGGGCGCCAGATTGAAGAAAGGGACAAGGTTAATATCAAATGTAATAATAGATGGCAATACAGAGATTGGCGAAAACTGCACAATACATCCTTTTGCGAGCATCGGGCTTCCGCCGCAGGACCTTAAATACAAAGATGAAAAAACAGGCGTAAAAATAGGAAACAATAACATCATCAGGGAATATGTAACAATCCACAGGGCATCAGTCGGCGGAGACGGAATAACTGAAATCGGCAGCGACAATTTCCTGATGGCTTATGTCCATATAGCGCATGACTGCAAGATTGGGAGCAATGTTGTAATGGCAAACCTTGCCACACTTGCGGGGCATGTTGTTATTGAGGACTATGCTGTGATAGGAGGCATAGTCGCAATACATCAGTTCACGAGGATAGGGACTTATGCGATGGTAGGAGGCTTCAGCGGTGTGGGACAGGACATACCTCCCTATGCAATGGCGTCAGGCCCAAGGGCAAAGCTGTTCGGGCTTAATTCAATCGGGCTTAAAAGGAACAATTTTCCTGATTCAACAATCAATGATCTCAAGAAGGCATACAGGATATTGTTCAGGGAGAAACATACGCTGAAGGATGCTCTCAAAAAGGTTCAGAAAGAACTGCCGCAGACAGATGAGATGAAGCATCTTGTGGAGTTTATTGAGAAGAATAAAAGGGGAATCTGTAGATAGATGGAAACAAAAGAGCAGAAGACCAATAGCTCAGCAGCGCAGCAGTTTTTTACTGCTGCGCTATTGCACTACTGCGCTATTGCACTATGAAAACACTTGGATTGATTGCAGGGATGGGTGAACTGCCGAAGCTTGTTGCTGAGGAGGCAAGGGAGAAGGGATACCGTGTCTTTGCCATCGGCCTTGAACCTTTGGCAGACAAGGACCTCTCAGACCATGTTGATAGTGTAAAGAGAATAAGCGTAGGCAAACTTGGCGAGATAATAAATACCCTCAAGAAGAACCACATTAAAGAGGCTGTGATGGCAGGGAAGGTTCCGAAATCTCTGCTTTACAAAAGCAAAGTAATTCCTGATTTAAGGGCAGTGAAGCTGCTTTTTTCCCTCAAAGACAAGAGCGATGATTCCATACTCCTTGCAATTGCAAAGGAACTTGAAAAAGATGGCATCAAACTTCTTAACACAACTGATTTCAGTTCATCTCTCATGACACCAGAAGGAATACTCACAGATGAGAGGCTTTCTGAAACCGAATGGAAAGACATAGCATTTGGCTGGAAGATAGCAAAGGAAATAGGGCGTCTGGACATAGGGCAGACTGTTGTTGTGAAAGATCAGGCTGTAATGGCTGTTGAGGCGATAGAAGGGACAGATGAAGCTATTTTAAGGGGCGGCAAGCTTGCAGGAGAAGGCGCAGTTGTTATTAAGGTTGCAAAGCCCAAGCAGGACATGAGGTTTGATGTGCCTGTTGTGGGAATGAATACGCTTAAGTCCATGATAGAGGTTAATGCCCGTGTCCTTGCGATAGAGGCAGGCAAGAGCATTCTCCTTCAGCGCAAGAAGATTATAAAAGAGGCTGATGAGGCAGGGATATCTGTTGTGGGGTATAAGGAGTAGTTACGGCTTCCAGTATTCCTCAAATTTTCCGTTTTTTGTAATCCAGACAACATAAGGCGCGACGGTTACATCGCCCTTTTCATCAAATTTGATTTTGCCGACTGCGCCGTTAAATTCCATTGAGTGGAGCTTGTCTATAATAACTTTGCCGTCTTTTGTTCCTGCTTCTTTTATCGCTGTAAGCATTACATTTGCCGCATCGTATGCATATATTGAATAAGGCCCTATCTCGCCGAATTTTTTCTCATAAGCATCAATAAACACCTTTGCAGTCGGAATCTTCCTTGCGTCCGGGCTGAATGTAAGGTAAGCGCCCTCTGCCGCCTTCGTGCCTGCAATCTCTATGAACTTTGGGTCTATTGTGCCGTCACCGCTCATGAGCGGAACATTAATCCCGAGCTCTTTTGCCTGTCTCACAATAAGCCCTGCCTCCGGATAAATGCCTCCGAAATATATGAGTTCAGGTTTTTTGTCTTTCATTGCTGTGAGGACTGTTTTGAAGTCCTTATCACCCTGTATGATCCCGCTATAATAGACAACTTCAACCTTGCCTGTTATGAATTTTTTGAACTCATCGGCAAGCCCCTGACCGTATGTTGTTTTGTCATGAATTATTGCAATCTTTTTTAGCTTGAGTCTGTTTATCACAAATTCAGCTCCGACCTTTCCCTGCTGGTCATCCCTTCCACATACCCTGAAGACGCCTTTGTATCCTTTTTCTGTGAGCTGAGGATTTGTAGAGCCGGGGGATATCATTGGAATTCCTGCACGGTTATATACGTCTGAGGCAGGGATTGAACAGCTTGAATTAAAATGGCCTATTATTCCGACTGCTCCTGCATTTACAATCTTGTTTGCGAGAGAGACTGCCTGCTTGGGCTCATGCTGGTCATCCTCAATCATTATCGCAATCTTCTTGCCGAGTACTCCGCCTTTTGCATTCCATTCCTCAACTGCAAGCGTGACGCCGTTTTTGAAGTCAGTTCCCATCTTTGCCTGATCGCCTGTCATCGGCCCTGCAACGCCAATCTTTATAACGTCCTCTTTTTTCTGGCATCCTGAAAACATCAGGGTTGAGACTATAAGTGCGAGTAATAGCACAGATAATTTCTTCATGGGTTTCTCCTTACCATTCAGGATTTTTAAATGTAATGTCAATCATATTAAACAATCTGATTTTCTCTGTAAAGCACCTTTAAGAAGCGTGTTATGTTCTCAGAAATATTGCCCTTGAGAATTGCAGATGCAACCGCAACAGCATCAGCGCCTGAATCAATCACAGACTCGAGATTTTCGAGGTTTATACCCCCGATTGCAACAACAGGTATTTTTACGTGCTTCTTAATCTCTCCAAGCATTGCAATTCCTTTTGGCTCACCTGCATCTTTGGTCGCTGTGTGAAATACAGGGCCAAAGCCTATGTAGTCAGCCCCTCCCGCCTCGGCAGCAATTGCCTCCTCAGCGCTGTGTGTTGATATGCCTATTATTTTTTCTTCACCGAAAATCTTCCTTGCCTCTTTTAAAGGCAGGTCTTTCTGCCCCAGATGAACGCCGTCCGCATTTACCGCAATGGCGATGTCAGTGTAATCATTTACTATGAGTGAAGCTCCAAATTTATCTGTCAGTTCTCTAAGCATTAATGCCTCTCTGTAGATGTCTCTGCGTGATTTGTCTTTTTCCCTATACTGGATCCACCTGACACCGGAGCTGAGGACAATAGTGACGATTTCTTTTAGAGTCAGGCAGGATTCTTTTCTGCCGGTGATAAAACAAAGCCCATTCAGATACATTGTTTTGACTTCAAATACTCTCTATTCTGTTGCGTCCCTTCCGCTTTGCTTCGTAAAGGGCGCGGTCGGCTGTCTGAATCAGTTTCTCTTCAGTGTCTATACTTAAGGAAGGATGAGGTATGCTCGTAATGCCGATGCTTATGGTAATCCGTTCGCCAGGAATGTCAGGGAAGTTATGTTCTGCGATTGTTTTGAGTATTCTTGATGCAGCTTGCAGGGCTTCTTCTTTTTTTGTCTGAGGTAAAATTACGATGAATTCTTCACCGCCCCATCTTGCAATAGTATCTATTTCCCTTCCCATAATTAGCTGGTAGTGTAACATTTTTATCTGAAAAAATTGATACCTCTTAAATGTGTACCTTGATTTTTAATTACTCCAGCATTGTCCCTTCGCAACTATCTTTTATCACAGTGATTCGATTATAATAAAACCCTGCGTTGTATTGCCGGAGACCATTTCCCCTGCAGCAACCAAAGAATATCAAATGGAGAATTAAACGGATATGAAACGTGAGGATATCAGGAATATAGCGATTATCGCCCATGTTGACCACGGGAAGACCACCCTTCTTGACGGGATGCTTAAGCAGTCTGGAATCTTTCGCACCCCTGAAAAAATGCAGGAGCGTATCATGGACTCTATAGACCTTGAGCGAGAACGCGGAATCACAATCATGGCAAAGAACACTGCGGTTGAGTATAACGGCGTAAAGATAAACATCGTAGATACTCCCGGCCATGCTGATTTCGGCGGAGAGGTTGAGCGGACACTAAAGATGGTTGACGGCGTGCTGCTCCTTGTCGATGCATCCGAGGGGCCGCTTCCACAGACACGCTTTGTCCTTAAAAAGGCGCTTGAGCTGGAGTTGCCTCCGATCCTTGTCATCAACAAGATAGATAGGACAGATGCCAGGATTCAGGAGGTAATGAACGAGGTCTATGACCTCTTCATCGATCTTGATGCAACTGAAGAACAGCTTGAATTCCCTGTGCTGTATACGAATGCCAAGAAAGGCACTGCAAAAACAGACATGTCCGATTTGTCCCGAGCTGCTCGGGATGAGACGTCAGACCTTCAGCCTCTCTTCGAAACAATATTAAAGACAATTCCGGCGCCAGAGGACAATAGGAACGATATTCTGCAGCTTCTTGTTACTAACATTAACTACGACGATTATGTAGGCAGGCTCGCAATCGGCAGAATATTCTCAGGTACAGTGAAAGTAGGCGACACAGTTGCCATGGTGAAAGAAGATGATGAGACAACAAAAACAAAAGTCACGTCACTCTACACCTTT
>JAHILQ010000077.1 GCA_018896985.1 Nitrospinota bacterium | reverse complement strand
CATTCATCACACCAGGTGGCCCAGAAGTTTATAAATACAACCTTACCCCTTAACTCCGAGAGCCTCCATATCATAGACGAACCCTTGCTGCTGGTATCTAATTCTGGCAACTCAAAGTCAGGCGCTTTAAGGCCGACTGCAACAATAGCCCTCTGTATCTTCTCTTCTTTTGGAATAAAGAAAAGGACTAATCCTGCAACAATAAGCATCAAGATTATTATTATCCGTTTCATATTATTTAAGTATACTTTTTAAATCGTGATAACATTTTCCCTAATCGTTCCATTTACCCCGTTAGAACGAGGCTTTCTAACGGGGTTTACCTTGAGAGGCTCTTCAAGGATTTCTCCTGATGAGAGTATTATAATATTCCATCCCTTTAAGAGTTTAATCTCAGAAATAGGCTGATCTGTAAGAAGGACATTCAATTTGCCCTTTTGATAATTCATCGGGTCAATATTACCATATAATTTCCCTAAAAGGTCGAGCTTCTTACATATACGCTAATCAGGCGATGATTCTGGGCTTATCTCTTTTTGCATTGACTATACAAAGAAATCCAAAAGGTTCGCCGAAGGGATTACTCAATTGGTGAGGTGTGTTTGGAGATATATAGAGCGTATCCATAAAGTTCATTTCATAAAGCTTTTTGCCTATCATGGCTTTTCCTTTTCCCCTTACTCTGAAATTTTTGTACTGCTCAGGGTAAATATAGCAGAGAATCTCTCTTTTTGGCAAAATCTTCGAAGGTTTCACTTATTTTATAAATTTATGATGACTTTATCTGATTCCTTTGGTATAATCCATTTCAGAAATTAAGCCTTGAGGTTTAATGGCCAATGGATAAATTGTCCCAGCAGCATATAGAAGCACTCGAATTTGTTAATGAGTTAAGTAAGATTGTTATCTCAAGCCCGGACATCAGCAAAATGTGTGCGGGGCTCGCCAGTGAGCTAAGCAAGAAGATGCCTGTTGAGTGGGCAAGTATTGTATCTATCAAAGGAGAAGATCTTTATTTTCAATCCCTGTCGTCAAAGATTGAATCAGTCTGGAAAACCGGTAACGCTGTTCCTCTAAAAGGCACAGCTACAGAGTATGTGGCAATTACAAAACAAATCCTCTATGAACCAGACATATCACAACAGAGAAAATTCTGGACAGGCGAGTATCATTCGAAACAAGGAATAAGATCTATTGTCTATGCGCCACTTTTAGCCGAAGATAGGGTTTTTGGATCACTGGTCATTGCCAGCACCAGGCCAGATGCTTATGGGGAAAGGGAATTGACCTTACTTTATCATGCCACCAGTCAGATAGCCATGCCTGTTAAGAATGCAATTCTCCTTGGTGAAATTAAAAAACGAGAGCAACTCCTGGAGTCAATTAGCAACTTAACTAAGATCATTTTATCAGATGTTAGTCTTGATAATGTATATCACATTTTTAGTGAGGAATTGAAAAAGATGGTCGAGTTTGACAGGCTATCCATCGCTCTAATAGAAGGGGATAATATAAGATATTTTGCTGTCGCGCAGGAGATAAAGACAGAGCGAATTCCTGGTAGTACTTATCCACTGAAGGATTCAAACACAGGCCAGGTAGCAGAACATCAAAAGACCCTGATTGTAGAGGATCTCGCTCAACAACAAATATCCCATATTGATAAGCTCAAGTTTGAGGAAGGAATAAGATCATCTATTCATGTTCCTTTATTTTATAAGGGGAAAGTTTTTGGCACTATCAATCTCTCAAGCATCCGCCCTAAGGCATATGGAGAGTGGGAAAAGGAGATATTGGAACATCTTGTCAGCCAAATAGCTGGAGCCATTATGAATGCGCGTCTTTATGAACAGATTCACGAAGAGTCCCGTCTTGATGCCCTAACAGAACTATTCAATCGGCGCCACTTCAATGAGCGGCTGGATGAGGAGATCGATCGCAGGGAGCGCCATGGCGGAGCATTTTCTTTAGCTATCTGCGATCTGGACTTCTTTAAACGTTACAATGACAGGTACGGGCATATTGCTGGCGATGAGCTTCTGAGAGAAATCGGGAGATTAATAAAAAATTCGGTCAGGACAGTTGATATATCCTTTAGATATGGTGGTGATGAGTTTGTCGTTTTACTTCCGGATACGGAGCTTGAGGATGCCTTCTCTGTGGTTGAGCGGGTGCGAAAGAATATTGAAGAAGAGATGGAAAAAAGAAATATTTTACTTACCGCCAGCTTTGGTCTGGCCTCATGGCCAATGGATGGAGTCAGAAGTAGTGAAGTACTGGATGTTGCTGACGCTGCTGCCTTCGAGGCCAAACGTAGAGGCGGCAATCAATGCATATCTTCTAAAATATTAAAACTGCCACAGACAGAAACTGAGGTTAAAGATGAAAAAACAATTGTTAATATTATCTGGAGTTTGATCACAGCCTTAGAAGCTCGAGATACCTACACACATGGTCATTCACGTGAGGTAAACAAGTATGCCCTGATATTGGGTGAGGCTATTGGTTTATCACAGGAGGAATCGATACATCTTAGCAGGGCTGCCTTGTTACATGACGTAGGTAAGATCGGGATTAAAAATGGGATTCTTAGTAAGAAGGGAAGGCTAACTGAAGAAGAGTGGAAAAGGATGAAGGAACATTCTCAAAAAAGTGTTGAGATAATCAACAGTATTCCCGACTTTTACCACTGCAGGCGTGCTATACTTCATCACCATGAGAGGTGGGATGGTACAGGCTATCCTTCAGGGCTTACAGGTAAAGAAATACCACTGGAGGCTCGGATACTGGCAATCGCTGATGCCTTCTCAGCAATGGTTTTAGCCCGGCCTTACCGTCCTGCAATGTCTTATCAAGAGGCGCTATTAGAGCTAAAAAGGGAGGCGGGAAAACAATTTGACTCTGAATTAGTAGAGGCTTTTGTTGCTAAATTTAAAGAATTGAAAATTATTGTTTAATAAAAAGTTATCAACACTTTTAAAGAGTGAGATCTTTGAGAGAATCAACAAGATTATACTTTGAGACATCGATAATTTCGTCTGCGCCCAACTCTTTTGCCTTGTTAAGCCTGAATGCAACCATGTCAGCTCCGATTACCATGCCTGCGCCGTATCTTTTTGCAAGAAGGATATTTAACTGTCCCATAACACCAAGCCCGATAATGAGGACTGTGTCTCCGTGTCTCCTATTTGCTCTTTTCAGTAGAAAATCAAGGTATTTTACCGAATCCATACTGTGCAAAGTGAGCATCAAAGGTGAAAGCAGCTTTGACCTTTAACCGTTCCATCAGAGCAAAACTTGTACAATCTGTAAATGAGAAATCCTTGTCACTATATTTTTCAAGAATTTTTCATGCCCTTTCCCAGTCATGTAAGGTTATTGGCACAACTTCCAGAAAGGGGATTGTTTTTAATTTATTAGCAAAACTAATTGTTGCCTTGTTACCAATAGTTTTTAAAAGAAGGTTATATGTTTCTACGAGAACCAAATCGGAAGTCACGAGATAGTCTCTTTTAACTATAAGATTTGTATATAGCTGACTTGCATCTTTTGAATATTGGTCATTCCTATCTGCAATTGCAATCCATGCACCAGTATCAATAAACACAATCATCTTGCCCTTTTAAAAAGATGACGCTTTTTGCCATAAAGATACTCGTCATGTTTTTGAGCAGTATCTCTAAATGAGCTTTTACCTATTCCTATAATGCTCAGGGCTGTTTTGGTTATGTCATCTATCTCGCTTTCCGTAAAGATATTTAATTCAACCTTCTGATGCTCGGTAAGTCTGATCTTTTTGAGCGGTTTAAACACACCATTTTCGTATATTGCCTCTACTGTCTTGGGCATATAAATACCTCCTTCTTGCTGTGAACTATTTTATCATAGATGAGTGAAGATAGGGGCTCAGAGGTGATGGAACAGCTTCAGGGAATAATCGCATATTTTATCCCTTCGCCT
>JAHILQ010000076.1 GCA_018896985.1 Nitrospinota bacterium | reverse complement strand
TTTGACATTACTCCTGAAATCAGGCTCATAAAGCTGTAAAAGAAGATAAGCTGTGGTAAGCTCTCCGGGGATTGCTATTGTCTTTCCCTTCAAATCTTTCATTTCACATTCTTTTGAAGCTACAACCAATGGCCCGCATCCCCTTCCAAGCGCTCCGCCTGAACGCAGAAGACAGTAATCATCCCTGAGATTCCCGAATGCATTGTAGGAGACCTTTGTTATATCAAGTTTGCCTTTCAAAGCCATCTGGTTCAGCGTCTCTACATCAAGAAGAATTTCCTTAAAGTTCAGATCTTCAGTCTTAATCTTTCCATGCACAAGCGCATAGAAGATGAATGTGTCATTCGGGCAAGGAGAATATCCGAGAGAAAGGGTTTTCATTTTGCAGACCCATCCAAAAAAAGCAGGGTATAGTATTTGAGCGGATTTTTTTGCCGATATTCATTCGAAAAATATGATTTCGAGAGGCAAAAACCTCGGAGCGTAGCGAGAATGAGCGAGAATGCTGTACCCTGCCTTTTAATCATATATTTCTTAACGGACATTCTTCACATCTCGGTTTCGGCTTGCAGAATTCTTTCCCTGCCCGCACAAAAAGCGCATGATACTCATTATAAAGTTTTACATCCTTTTTCAGAGACAAACGGAAAAGCTCCTGAAATTTATCGTATGTCTCATCATGCCCTAAAATATTATGCCTTGATAGAACCCTCTTGGTATATGCATCAATAACAAAAATTGGCTTATCCAAAGCATAGAGAAGAATTGAGTCAGCAGTTTCAGTGCCAATGCCGTTAACACTCAAAAGTTTCTTCCTGAGTGAATGCATCTCTTCCTTTCTCATATTCTTCATGCTTCCGTGATAATCATTCATCAGGAAATCAATGAAAGCCTTAAGGCGCTTTGCCTTGATATTGAAATATCCCGCAGGCCGAATCAATGAAGCCAGTCTGTTTACAGGCATATCATGAATAGCCTTTGCATTCAGGACTTTCTCTTTTTTGAGATTATTTATCGCCTTCTCAACATTTCCCCAGTTCGTGTTCTGTGTGAGAATCGCCCCAACTGCAACCTCAAAAGGTGTATCCCCAGGCCACCAGCGCTGCGGGCCAAAAGATTTGAAGAGTTTCTTGTAGATTGAGATTAGTTTCTTGTTGTCCATTCTTTATAATTTTATAGCAAAGGCAGACCATTTGGAATTTACGTTAAACATTTATCTCTTCCTCTTCAAAAACTTCTCGCTATCCTTTTTATGTGTAATGGCAAGAATTGCAACCTCTTTTTGATATATCCGGTAATAGACTCTGAAATCGCCGCTTCTTAGCCGGTAAATGGGCGGCTCAAAACCTGTTAGTCTTTTAATTCTTGTTTTTCCGAATGGGAACGGAGAAATCTCCAGATAATTCCTAACATCCTTTGCAAGCTGAAGGGCGATACCAATTTCGAGTTTTTCGACATCATGCTGGGCGGCAGGGCTGAATACAACCTTAAACCTTTTTTGCTCCACGTCGCCTTTCTAACCTTTTTATGAGGGCATCGGCAGTGATACCTCCGTGCAGAGCATATTCTGAGTATGCATTCTCAATCCTTTTTTTAAAGGCAGGGTCGTTCTCTATAAGGTAGTCAGATAGGGCATCTTCTGTCACGTGATGCAGGACAGCAAGGGGTTTCCCATAGGCAGTTATTATAATATCCCCCTTTTCTGACTCCTTAAGAAGCTCCATTGTATTATGTTTAAGGTTCTTTACGCCTGTAAATCGCATATATCTCCTTTTCTTAAAGTTATACAATAGTGTAACTTTATAGATAGCTCATGTCAAGTCAGCACGTCAGCTACAATGCAGCGATTATTCTCTTGTCTGATTTTTCGCTCTGCATTTTACTGAATAACTCAACTGCGCTGTCAGTCATTCCAACATAAACCTCAATGCCTCTTGTTTTGATAAATTGCAATGTCTCTTTCGGCACCTGCATCACCCCTGAATTCCCTGTGCCGATAATCAGGATATCAGGCTTTGCATTTATGATGTCTTCCAGATCAACAGGCTGGAGATAATGCCCCTCCTTTCTCCACCACGAAGAATCAACCCTATCAGGATAGATTATTACATCGGAGGTGTAGGTTATTTTGTCTATTACTATTCTTCCAAAGCTGTAATCGTCTATATGCATAAATATAACCTCTTAAGTCCTCTATCAGAATAACCGCGGATTTTCGGGCTTTTTCCCCTACCATCTTTAACAACTCATTAATGGTTATCAATCTTTCATTCTTTCATTGTCCGTGCAAGCTTTTTCTTTGCTGCTGAGAGATCTTGTTTGACCTTCTCAAGCACTCTTTCTTTTTCAACAACTTCATGCAATGCCGCTTCAACATCAGTGCCACGAAGCCACGACTTAACTATCATAACCTCATCTTTATTGTCACTTACAATTCCATCATCACGTCCATCAAGAATCCTAAAACGATGCTTACAATGTTGACCATGCATTCCTGCTGGACATGTGCAATATGCTAAAATATTGCTGCCGTTCTTTTTAAAAGTGACTTTATATGGTTCTTCGGCTGAACCCTGAACTAAAAAGCAGATATCTTCCATAAATAAACCTTCCCCTTTCTGGTGTCAGAATTACTCTGATTTAACGGTGTGTTTTTTCATTCAGTAAACCAGTTTTCAAAAAGTTGACAAACTCTGTTTGAGATAATTTGTAATCTTTAACAGCTTTCAAAGATGTAAGTTTCGCGTCTGGTTTATATATTGTGAAAACAACTATGCCCTCAACAAGTTTTTTATTTTTATCGAGCATTGTCGGAGTTGCAGAGACAATTTTGCAGGCTATTTTTATAGCTTTAATAGCTTTCCCCCATTTTTTATATGCTTTTGTGGTGTCATAGAACATATGTCCTTCAGCAAAAGAAAAATATGGGCCTTGAGTCCATTCAAAAAATGACTGTTTGTGCTTTTTTCGTCCTGTATATTTAATGTCAAGCTCATTTCGATAACATTCTTTGACAGCCATAAACCAGCCAGCAGCATAACCATCGACAAAGTTAGCAATAAGATTTGTATGGCGTTTACCTGTTTCCACTTTCACTCCTCAGAATTGAAAACAATTTCTCACCTCGAAGTCTTTTCTATCATTTTAAACCATTCTGCTTCAGTAAGCACAGGAATGGCTAAGTCTTTTGCCTTTTTAGCCTTACTGCCAGCACTCTGCCCTGCAATCACGTAATCAGTTTTACCCGATACATCGCCAACAACAATAGCGCCGAGAGATTCCGCTTTGGCTTTCGCTTCGCTACGTGTTATTTTTTCAAGTGTTCCTGTAAAAACTATTGTCTTGCCAGTTAATTGAGAGGTTTGCGTATGAGAAACCTCAAAGTCTGTCACCTCGACTTGGGAAATAATATCATTCAGAACAGAAATATTATGCGGATCGGCAAAAAAGGTTACTATCTTATCCGCTACTATTGGACCAATACCGTTAATGTTTTTCAAGTGTTCATACTCTTTGGATTTGTGGTTTTGGGCGGCATCTATTTTTTTTCTGAACTCGGTAAGAGAACTATATGAGCGAGCAAGTAATTTTGCAGTCGCCTCTCCAACTTGGTTTATCCCAAGCGCATAGATAAAACGGTCAAGGGAAATTTTTTTTCGTTTTCTTATAGCTTCAAATAGCTTATTAGCGGAAACCGGACCCCATCCTTCACGTTCTTGCAAGGGTAAGAATTCTTTGTTTTTCCTTCCTGTTAAGTTAAAAATATCAGGGGGCGCCAACTTTTCTTCAAGGTGAAAAATATCTGCTGGCGACTTAAGCAATCCTTCATTAAAGAATGTTTTTATGTTTTGTTCAGCTAACCCTTCAATATCGAAAGCATTGCGCGAAGCAAAGTGAATTAAACGCTCTAATGATTGAGCCGGACACTTAAGACTTGCCGTGCAAATCCAATCAGCCTCGCCGAGTTGTCTAACTGCTTTGCTATTACAGGATGGGCAACGAGCCGGAAACTCAAACGGCTCAGCGTCAGGAGACCGCTTGTCAATTATAACAGACACAACTTGCGGAATTACGTCCCCTGCACGCTGAACTATAATGAGGTCTCCGACACGAAAATCTTTGCGCTCGATTTCATCTTGATTATGGAGTGTAGCACGCGAAACTAAGACTCCACCGACGTTGACTGGCTCTAATTCTGCAATAGGCGTCAAAGTTCCCATTCTACCAACAGAGATAGAAATAGACTTGATATGCGTTTGGGCTTTTTCAGGTGAGAACTTGTGCGCTATAGCCCATCGCGGTGAGCGGTTTTTAAATCCTAATCTTTCCTGCAAATCAAGTCGATTAACCTTGTAAACGACTCCATCAATAGAAAACCCCAAACGCGATCTTTTACTTTCTACCTCTTCATAATAGCCTTTAATTTCATCGAGGTTTCTTACTAAACAAGAAGGTTCATTTAGTTTGAAGCCCCACGATACCAAACAATCTCTTGCTTCCCATTGTGTTTTTGCAAAGGGGTGGGATACTTCACCCCAGGCATAGGCAAAGAAACGAAGAGGACGAGAGGCGGTGATTTTGGCGTCTAGTTGGCGGAGGCTTCCTGCTGCTGCATTACGTGGATTAGCGAAATTTCTCTCACCAGAACGCTCCTGTTGCTTGTTTAACTGAATAAAATCATCGTCAGTCATGTAGACTTCACCGCGCATTTCTATCAGATTGGGAGAATCAGGCGGAAGTATTTTGGGTATATCATCAATGGTCATAGCATTTGCGGTGACATCCTCACCAACCTGCCCATCACCTCTGGTAGCCGCTTGAATTAGCCTATGATTCTCGTATCGCAAAGAACAGGATACGCCATCTATTTTAGGTTCTGCGACAAAATCAAACTGAACAGAAGTATCTTTTAAATCAATGATAAAATGACGGATGTCGTCAATAAAATCGCTGACTTTCTCGAAAGTATAAACGAATGTCAATGACAACATAGGGACAGAATGACGAACTTTTTTGAATCCACTTGGTGGGATATAACCCACTCTCTTAGAAGGGCTATCAGAGCGAATAAGGTGAGGGAAACGGGCTTCTATTTCTTCATTGCGCCTTCTTAATTCATCATATTCGGCGTCTGTAATTTCTGGTCGAGCTTCTTCGTATAGAAGGTCATGGTGAGCAATCAATTCAGCCAGTTCAGTAAGCTCTTTAACTGCCTGCTTTTCAGTTAATTTATCTACTTTTATATCAAAGTTTTTTGAGCGGTTCTTTGTCATGTAAGTAACCCCTTTATTCAACCAGATATATTAGCTTAATAAATGTATTTAGGTTCAAACCGTATATTCAATGTCTTCATCTGTTGCTTATTACCTCGATAAGAAATTCAAGGGCTGAAACAGCCGCCCTCTCCTTGATTTCTTCCCTCTTTCCATTTAATCTTAATTCCCTTACAAATGTTTTCCCGTTCATGCTTACCGCAGTATAAATAAGCCCTATATCCTTCCTCTCAAGCACATCAGGCCCAAGATTGCCTGTTGTTGAGACAGCACAGCCTGTCTTTGTTAACAAACGCATTCTCTCAGCCATCTCCCCGGCTGTTTCTTTGCTTATAACCCCGTAGGATGAAATCGTATCTGATGATAACCCAAGGATTTTCATCTTTGACTCAGCAGAATAAGTCACGACCCCTGCTTCAAAGAATGCGCTTGCACCCGGAAGCAGTGTAATGTAATGGCTGATGAGTCCGCCTGTGCATGACTCGGCAACTGAAAGTTTTAATCCTTTCTTTTTGAATATCTCATGCACCTTCCGAATAATCATGAATGTTTCCTTGTCCATATCTGCTATAAATATATACTAATTCTCAGACATTTTAAATAGAAACGACTTTCCCAAATCCCGATATAGACTTTTCACTGCCTTGTTTTGTCTGTCATTGCGAGAACCCGAAGGGTTCGTGGCAATCTTATCGTTAAAGGCGAGATTGCGGAGTTTATCCCGAGCGGCAAACGAGATTGCTTCGGCTTCGCCTCGCAATGACAAGCGAGGGACCTGCTCGCAATGACAATTTTCTAAATCGGGATTTGGGACTATCTATCCCACCTGCCTTATCATAATCCTTTGTGTTATCATCATTACCTATGGAAGAACGGCTTCAGAAGATACTTGCGAAGATGGGGATTGCCTCAAGAAGAGGCGCCGAAGATATTATCCTTGAAGGGAGAGTCACTGTAAACGGAAAGGTGGCATCCCTCGGAATGAAGGCAGACCTTTCAAAAGACCATATAAAGCTTGACGGGAAACTTCTTACAAAACCTGAGCCGAAGGTCTATCTAATGATAAACAAGCCAAAAGGAGTTATTACAACCCTTGCAGAAGAGGAAGAAAGACCAACTATAAAGGATTATTTAAGGAACATCAGATACAGGGTGTTTCCTGTTGGAAGGCTTGACTTTGATTCAGAAGGACTGCTTCTTCTTACAAATGACGGTGATTTCGCGCATTCAATCTTGCACCCGTCAAAGGAGATTCCAAAGACATATCATGTTAAAATAAAGGGCATCATTGAGGACGAAAAGATAGAGAAACTGAGAAGAGGAATAAGGCTTAAGGACGGAGTTACCGCGCCTGCTAAAGTAAAGAAACTCAGAAAGGCAGAGGAAAACTGCTGGATTGAGATTACGATTTATGAGGGGAAAAAAAGGCAGGTAAGGAGAATGTGCGAGCAGGTCGGACATCCTGTGCTTAAACTCAAACGCATAAAGATCAACGGCATAGATATTGGAAATCTTCGCACCGGAGAGTTAAGATATTTAACTCCGGATGAGGTTAAAAAGATAAAGAAAGTCTATGACTCTTAGAGAGGTAATGAATGATTCGGGACAAAGGCTGCGGTGAACTCAGAGAATCTGACATAGGCTCAAACCTGAGCCTTGCCGGCTGGGTGTTCAGAAGGAGAGACCACGGAGGTCTCATATTCATTGACCTCAGAGACAGGAGCGGACTATGCCAGATTGTATTCAGTCCTGACATCGCAGGTGATTCGCATACTAACGCACATGACTTGAGGGCTGAGTATGTAATAGCCGTATCAGGCGAAATAAGGAAAAGGCCTGAAGGCACCGAAAATCCTAATCTGCCAACAGGCGCCGTTGAGATGTACGTCAATAAACTTGAAGTCCTTAATGAGGCAGCGCCATTGCCTTACAACATGGAAGAGGCCGCAGATGCAGGCGAGGCGTTGAGGCTTAAGCACAGGTATCTTGATTTGAGAAGGCCTGAGATGCAGCAGAACCTTACCATGCGTCACAAAATTACAAAGGTGACAAGAGATTATCTCGATGAGAGGGGATTCCTTGAGATAGAAACACCGATGCTTACAAAATCCACGCCTGAAGGCGCAAGGGATTATCTTGTTCCGAGCAGGTTGAACCCCGGACATTTCTATGCGCTCCCGCAGTCACCGCAGTTATTCAAGCAGATACTCATGGTCTCAGGATTGGAGAAGTATTTCCAGATTGTGAAATGTTTCCGTGACGAAGACCTCAGGGCAGACAGGCAGCCTGAATTCACACAGATTGACCTTGAGATGTCGTTTGCCGACAGGGAAGATGTCATTTCTCTCATAGAAGAAATGATGAAGAAGTTATTCAAGGACATCCTTTCATTTGATATAGAAACACCTTTCCAGAGATTAAGCTTTCATGAGTCAATGGAGAGATTTGGAAACGACAAGCCTGATCTGAGATTCGGCCTTGAACTCAAAGACATGGCAGACCTCGCGCTGAAGGGAACATTCAAGGTATTCCTCGATGCAATCAATGACAGGGGAATGGTAAAAGCAATTAACGGCAAAGGAATGGCAGGGCTTTCAAGGAAAGAGATAGACCTGCTGACGCAGGAAGCGCAGTCATTCGGCGCTAAAGGCCTTGCATGGATAAAGATAAAGAATGGATTTGATTCGCCAATTGCAAAGTTCTTCCCTGAAGATGTCCTAAAGAAGATGGCAGAAAGGCTTGAAGCAGCAGAAGGAGATATGATGCTTTTCATTGCTGACAAGCCAAAGGTTACATACGACGTGCTAAGCCGGCTGAGACTTGAACTCGGGAAGAAACTGAACTTAATTAAGTCCGGGTATAAATTTGCATGGATAACTGATTTTCCATTGCTTGAATGGGATGATGAGGAAGGAAGATTCCAGGCAATGCACCATCCGTTCACATCGCCCATGAATGAGGATATTGAGAAGATGCTTTCATTAAATCTGTCTGACCCTGAACTGTTCACTGTTCACCGTTCACTATTCACTGATATTAAGGCAAAGGCATACGATATTGTTTTAAACGGGCATGAGATTGGCGGTGGAAGCATCCGTATTCACAGGCAGGACGTTCAGAAAAGGATGTTTGATGTCCTGAATATCTCAGAGGAAGAGGCTAAGATGAAGTTCGGCTTCCTGCTTGATGCGCTTCAGTACGGCGCGCCGCCACACGGAGGCATCGCCCTCGGACTTGACAGGCTTGTGATGATAATGGTTGGAGCAACATCTATAAGAGACGTTATCGCATTCCCCAAGACACAGAAGGCAGTCTGTCTCATGTCAGGAGCGCCTTCAACAGTAGAACCAAAACAACTGAGAGAGCTTTACATAAAGACAGATGTGCCAATAGAGTAGTCGCACACATCATGGAACAGCCCAAATCAAGGAATGCAGCCAAAAAAAAATTTACCATAGCCTTAGTTGTCATCACATTTTTTATTGCAGCAATCATAATTACAAAATTTTATTTAAAGGCATTAGGCGTCTTGATGTTTGTGGCAGCTATTATTTATGCTGCGTTATCTTTTACAAAACTGTCTAAAGGAGAGAAAGAAGTTTTATCCGGGACAACAGGGAAAAGCGATAAAATATCTTTTGGCAAGTTGATACAACTTCTCCAATATTTGATTTACGGTCTAATAGCCGTTGCAATAATCAAATGGTTTATCGGACAACCGAAATAGAATAAGCAATTCTCTAATAACTAACTTCCTCGCATCAGCCGCAATCGTGCAGACGATTACCACTAAACAGCTAAAAGCCCTTGACATTGTAGCTACAATATTTTAAATTGTATATACAAGTAAGAATGGAGGTTAACATGCAGACTGTAACGAAAAAAACGGCAAAACATTTCAGGCTTAATGAAGCTTTAATCAAGGATGCTCAGAAAATACTCGGGGCAAAGACGGAGACTGAGACTGTGGAGACTGCTCTTTCTGATGTTATATATCAGGAAAAGATGAGGAGATTCATTGAACAGACAAAGGGTAAGTTTAAGTTTGAGGGTCTTAATTGAGACAGAAGGCTGTACTTGATACATCCTTTCTTGTAGAGCATTTCAGAAAAGGCACAGTTTACAACACATTTCTAAACCTCAATAGATTCTATCACATCACATTCAGTTCAGTAGTGCTGATGGAACTCCTTTCCGGGGCATATGACCATAAGGAACAGAAACTCATTGACCAGATTAAAAATAATTTTGCTGTGATAACAGTCACGGAGAGGCAGTGGTATGTTGCCGGGGATATAATGCGCAAGTTAAGACTTGATGAGAAAATCGATCCCTTAAGAATCAAAAGCCTTCTTGCCGATATTCTCATAGCCGTTTCTGCCAGAGATATAGGCGCGGTCTTAATTACAAAAAATGAGAAGGATTTTAAGTTAATCAGCGAAGTGCTGGATTTTAAATATATTGCTGTTTAGCCTCTTTCCTCCCTTGTCATTCTTCCTCTCGCACATTTATAATAAATGCCTGAAATTAAAAGGAGAAAAACTATCTTGGAAGAAAGATACGACCCGCAAAAAGTTGAACTGAAATGGCAGAAGTACTGGGCTGAGAGAAATATTTTCAAAACAGAACAGGACTCCTCAAAAAAGAAATTCTACTGCCTTGAGATGTTCCCCTACCCTTCAGGAAAAATACACATGGGCCATGTGCGGAACTATGCCATCGGTGATGTTATAGCAAGATACAAGAGAATGAGGGGATTCAATGTAATACATCCGATGGGATGGGATGCATTCGGGATGCCTGCTGAAAATGCTGCGATAAAAGAAGGAATCCATCCGGCAAAATGGACATACGAAAACATCGCATACATGAAGAAACAGCTCGACAGAATGGGCTTGAGCTATGACTGGGACAGGGAGGTTACGACATGCAGTCCTGATTACTACAAGTGGAATCAGTGGTTCTTCCTTAAGATGTATGAGAAAGGGCTTGCATACAGGAAATCATCATTTGTGAACTGGTGCCCTTCATGCATGACCGTTCTTGCAAATGAGCAGGTTATTGACAGCGGCTGCTGGAGATGCGATACAGCCGTAATCAAGAAGGAGTTGGAACAGTGGTTTTTCCGTATTACGCATTATGCAGAAGACCTTCTAAATGCATGTGACGAGCTTAAGGGCTGGCCTGAAAAAGTTGTCTTAATGCAAAAAAACTGGATAGGAAAGAGTGAGGGACTTGAGGCTGATTTTAAAGTTGCCGAAATGGACGCAAGAATCCGTATATTCACTACAAGGGCAGATACGCTGTTTGGCGCAACATTTGTATGCCTTGCACCCACACACCCGTTATCAGAAAAACTCGCTGCTGATAAAGAAGCGCTTAAAAAAGTCAAAGAGCGCTATGGCAAAGAAGATGAAAAGATTGGACTCTTCACAGGACGCTATGCAGTCAATCCTGCGAATGATGAGAAGATTCCCATCTACATAGCAAACTTCGTCCTGATGGAATACGGCACAGGCGCAATAATGTCCGTGCCTGCGCATGACCAGCGGGATTTTGAATTCGCAAAGAAGTATGAACTTCCGATTAAGATTGTAATTATGCCTGAAAACTCCGAACTCCAAACTTCAAACTTCGAACTCAATGCCGCTTTTGAGGATGAAGGCATTCTCGTTGACTCAAGTTCATACAGCAGACTAAGAAGTGATGTTGCAAGAATAGAGATAGCAAAGCACATAGAGAAAAAGGGCTTAGGCAAGAGGGTAATAAATTACAAGCTCCGTGACTGGGGAATATCAAGGCAGAGATACTGGGGAACGCCAATCCCGATAATTTATTGTGAGAAATGTGGTGTTGTTCCAGTCCCTGAACAAGAACTGCCGGTAATCCTTCCCGAGGATGTGAAATTCACGGGCACAGGCAGTTCACCACTTGCAGACTCGGAAAAATTTGTAAATACAAGCTGCCCAAAGTGCAACGGCAAGGCAAGGCGTGAGACTGATACCATGGACACATTTGTTGATTCATCATGGTATTTCATTGCATATTGCTTTGACAATGGAAAGATTGATTTTAACTCTCAACTCTCAACTCTCAACTCTCAACTCGGGTATTGGATGCCTGTTGACCAGTACATAGGCGGTGTTGAACATGCAGTGCTTCATCTCCTCTATTCAAGGTTTTTTACCCGTGTTATAAAAGACCTTGGAATCATTAACCCTTCAGAGCCTTTCACAAACCTCCTAACACAGGGGATGGTCTGCAAGGAAACCTTGAAATGTCCTGAGCATGGCTGGCTCTTACCTGAAGATGTTAAGGATGAGAAATGTGTGAAGTGTGGAAAGGCTGTTGAGAGAGGACGGGTTGAGAAGATGTCAAAATCCAAAAAAAATGTCATTGACCCTGACCATCTCATAAACAAATACGGCGCAGATACATCAAGACTCTTTTCGCTTTTTGCAGCGCCGCCTGAAAGGGACCTTGAATGGTCTGACCAGGGAGTTGAGGGTGCACACAGATTTCTGAACAGGATATGGGGAATTGTTTATAAAAATCGTAATGCGTTATGCGTAACGCGTAACGAGTTAAAAAACAAAAACTCATTACGGATCACGGATTACGCATCATGCTTGCCAAGGAAGACGCATCAGACAATAAAGCGGGTCACAAACGACATAGAGCGCGAATACCACTTCAATACAGCGATTGCAGCGCTTATGGAGCTTGTGAATGACCTAAGTTCATTTGACCCGAAAACACAAGATGACTGGAAAGCATTCAGATTCAGCGCTGAAACGCTTCTGCTTTTGCTCTCTCCATTTTCTCCGCACATCTCAGAAGAACTCTGGGAGTCCATGGGCAACAAAAAAAGCATACTTGAACAGAAATGGCCTTCATGGGATGAGAACATCGCAAAAGAAGAGGAAATAGAACTCGTTATTCAGATTAACGGCAAAGTAAAAGCAAAGATTATGATACCTGCCGGGCTCTCTGACGATGAGGTCAGGAAAAAGGCGCTCAATGAGCCGAAGACACAAGAGATTATCGGGAAGAAAGCGCTGAAAAAAGTCTTTATTGTTAAGGGTAAACTTGTTAACATAGTAATATGAAAATAAAAGTTCAAAGTTTAAAGTGTAAAGTTCAAAGTTTTTTCAAAAAACTGTTCACTGTTCACTGTTCACTGTTCACTGTTTTCTTCCTGTTCACTCTTCACTATTCACTGTTCACTCTTTCCGGCTGCGGTTATACATTACAGGGGAGAGACACGCTGCCCCTTACCTCGGTCAAAATAGGCAGGATTGAAAACAGGACATTTGAACCGAAATTAGAAGATAAATTTCAGAAAGCGCTTGCTGATGAGCTGATAAGAAGCGGAATAATGATTTCAAAAAACGCGGGCCATGTAATAAGCGGCACAATAAATGAATTCAGCCTGAGGCCCCTCTCAGAAAAAGAAGGGGTAGCATCCGAATACGAGGTAATTATAAAAGCCAACTTCTTTCTTACTTTCCCCGATGGAAAGGTCAAAGAGCTAAGGAACAGCGGGGTTTTTAATGTATCTTTTTCAGGTTCAGGCAATATAGAAAACATAGTTGCAGCAAAGGAGCAGGCAGCAGAAACTGCCATGAGAAATCTGGCTTCTGAGATAAGGGCAGGAATAGTATATGGCATATAAATGAGCATTAAAACCTTTTTGCAGGAAATAGATAAAGGACTGACTTCGCCTGCCTACCTCCTTTATGCGGATAACGAGTATCCTATAGAAGAGGCGCTCTCTGCGGTCAAAAGGACAATCCCTGAAGCGGAGATGGCTTTCAACTTCAATGTATTTGACATGGACTCTGCTGACAGCATCCCAACTGCAGGGGAAATAACTGACACCTTAAATACAGTCTCTTTTTTCGGAAGCCGTAGATATGTAGTTGTCAGGAACCTTCAGAGAATTTCTACAAAGGAATTTAAAAAATTCCAATCCTATATAGCCAATCCATCACCCAATTCGGTTTTCTTAATGTCCTATACCGGAACATTAAAAAAAGAAATGAAAGAAAGCACGAAAGGGTTAAAAACCATCTGCCTTGATATACGAGAGAATGATCTGCCTGTATGGATAAAAGAAAAGATAAGGCAAAAGGGAATTACAATTAAAGATGATGCTGTGGGATACCTCATCGGGGTTGTCGGAAACGACATAGGGCTTCTGTCATCGGAGGTGGAAAAACTTGCATCATTCGGAAATGAAACAATCACAATAAGCGGCATAAAGGAAATTGTTGAAGGGAGCAGGGATTACAGCGTCTTTGACCTCACAAATGCGTTGAGAGAAAAGAACATCGAAAAAGTTTTCAGGATATACAGAACGCTCTCTGAGACAACAGAACCGTATAACCTTTTAGGCGCAATAAACTGGCACTACAGCAAGATGTCCATGCAAGCAAACGACACGCGCCAGCGGAAAGACTTTTCAAGAGCATTTGAGCTCCTGAACGATACCGATATACAGATAAAAACCTCAGGCGGCGCCTATCCGATGGAACACCTGCTCGTCAGACTGCTGCGGCTTTGAGAACTGTATTTGCCAGTTTTGAGAGTCTTGATATTTTCCTTGAGGCTGTATTTTTGTGCAATACGCCTTTTGAGACAGCTGAATTTACAGTCCTTATTATCTCTCTCAAAAACTTTTTTACATTTTCCTGATTTTTTTCAGTTATCGCTTCCTCAATCCTTTTCGAAACAGTCTTTATCTTTGAACGGATTGAAGCATTGCGCAAATTGCGTTTCTCTGCCTGTCTTGCTCTTTTTATTACTGAAAGATTTTTCTTTTTAGCTGCTTTAGCCGGCAATTCCTTCCTCCTTATTGGTCTGAGACCAGAAAAATTTAGTCTTATTTTTTAACATAATTT
>JAHILQ010000075.1 GCA_018896985.1 Nitrospinota bacterium | reverse complement strand
TGCCCGCGCCTATGACTGCAATATAGCTCATATATATATCAGTGAACAGTGTCAGTGATTAGTATCAGTTAACTGACACAGAAAACTGACACTGACACATTAAATCTACCATCTTATCAATGCCGATGCCCATGTAAGCCCGCCGCCGAAAGCCTCAAGAAGAACATAATCTCCATCCCTTACCCTGCCCTGCCTGACAGCCTCATCAAGCGCAATAGGAATAGAGGCGGCAGAGGTGTTTCCATATTTATCAATATTGACAAAGACCTTTTCCATCGGAATATTAAGCCGTTCAGCAGTTGCCTGTATGATTCTCAGATTTGCCTGATGAGGGATAAGCAGGGAAATCTGGGATGCCTTGAGCTTGTTTTCTTCAAGGGTTCTTGCCACAAGATTTTCAAGTGTCCTTACAGCAACCTTGAAGGTCTCGTTGCCTTTCATCTTAAGGTAGTGCATCTTCTTTTTCAGTGATTCTTTAGAGGGGGGATTAATCGAGCCTCCGCCCGGCATGTGCAGGAGTTCCCACAGCGCTCCGTCAGACCTTATATGTGTAGAAACTATTCCCCTGTCTTCATCCGTGGCTTCCAGTATTACAGCTCCTGCGCCGTCGCCAAAAATCACGCAAGTTGTCCTGTCTTCCCAGTCGGTAAAGCGTGAAAGGACTTCTGAGCCGACAAGCAGTATTCTTTTATAAACGCCGCTTTTTATAAAACTGTCTGCTATCGAGAGCCCGTAAAGAAATCCTGAACATGCGGCATTCACATCAAAGGCGGCAGCCTTTTTTATACCGAGCTTATGCTGAAGATGACAGGCAGTTGCAGGTGTAGGCATGTCTCCCGTGACTGTTGCAACAATTATCAATTCAATATCTTTTGCTTTTATATCCGCTCTTTTCAGAGCCGCCTTTGCAGCCTCATACGCAAGATCAGATGCTGCTTCTTTCTCGCTTGCCATCCGCCTTTCCCTTATGCCTGACCTTTCCATGATCCATTCATCAGAGGTATCAACCATCTTTTCAAGGTCAAAATTGGTAAGCACACGCTCCGGTACATAAGAGCCTGTTGCGATAATCTTAGTCCTTAACAACAGTCTTCTCCTTTGCGCGAAGATTCAATATCTCCTCCGAGATAATCTCATGCACTTTTTTTCTGGAAAACTCTACGGCAACCCTGATTGCATTTCTTATTGCGCGCGATGAAGATCTCCCGTGGCTTATTATACATGTGCCGTTTATTCCGAGCAGAGGCGCGCCTCCATACTCGGCATAGTCTGTTTTCTTTCTGAAGTTCTTCAGAGCAGGCTTCATAAAAAGATACCCAAGCCGTCCTGCTGCCATGCCTGCGATTTCTCTTTTAAGCATTTTTACTATAGTGTCGGCAAGACCTTCGCTGGTTTTCAAGACTACATTTCCTATAAATCCATCGCAGACCACCACATCAGCATCGCCGGAAAAAACATCTTTTCCCTCTATATTTCCTATAAAATTCAGATTTGTGCCTTTAAGAAGTTTGAATGCCTCTCTGGTAAGTTCGTTACCCTTCACATCTTCCTCGCCTATGCTCAGAAGCGCCACCTTCGGCTCGCGTTTGCCGAAAATCGCCTTGCAATAGGAACTGCCCATCAATCCAAACTGAAGGAGATTCTCTGCCTTGCAGTCAACATTTGCACCGGCATCTATCAGAACAAACAACCCCTTGAGTGTAGGCATTGTCGCTGCAATTGCAGGCCTGTCAACGCCCTTTGATTTCCCGAGAACAAAGAGCGCCGAAGCCATTGCAACGCCTGAATTGCCTGCGCTCACCACTGCATCAGCTTCTTTATTTTTCACGGCGTCAACAGCGCGCCTGATAGAGGAATCCTTTTTTTTTCTGAGAGCGGTAACAGGAGACTCATGCATTCCTATGACCTGAGATGTGTGCCTGATATGAATGCGGTTGGATGTGCAGCGCCTGTCCTTCAGTTCTTTCTTGAGCTGTGCTTCGTCCCCGAAAAGTATGACCTCAAGGTCGTCGTATTCGCTTACACTCTCAACAGCGCCCTCTACCGTGACAGCAGGGGCATAATCGCCCCCCATGGCATCAAGGGCAATCCTCATGCTTCCTTTTCAACTGTTTCAAGAACCTTGTGGCCGTTATACGAACCGCAGCTTGGGCACGCCCTGTGCGACAGCTTTAATTCCTTACATTCAGGGCACGAGCTGAGATTGGGCGTCTGTCCCTTCCAGTTTGCCCTGCGTTTGTCTCTTCTTGTCCTTGTATGTCTGTGCGTCGGATTAGCCATTTTTTTACTCCCTTCTTAATAATTCTTTCAGAACCTCAAGTCTTGAGTCTGTTTTATCTAAATTGCATTTGCATTTATTCACATTTAAGTCTGTCCCGCATTTTGGGCATATTCCCTTGCAGGTTTCACTGCACAGAGGTTTCATGGAAACATTCAAAAGTATCTGCTCTTTCAGCAGTTCCCTGAGATCAAGCTCATCCCCGAAATAAAATCCTGTCTCCAGTTCATCTTCCCTTATCTCGCGCTTGCCCTCTGCCTTCAATTCCTCGGCAGGGTGGTACGTTACAATAATTGGAGCGTTTATTTCAGATGTATAGTTTTTCA
>JAHILQ010000074.1 GCA_018896985.1 Nitrospinota bacterium | reverse complement strand
GGGCCCCATTTGACAGTCTCTGTCCGCCCAATCTCTTTCTCTATCTCTTCCAGAACTCTGAGAAGCTCTTCAGGTTTTTTATCCGTCTCTGCTTCAATTGCCATGTTGATAAACTTTGGCTGGTCTTTGACTCCCCACGGTTCTGTCTCATACATGAGCGATTGTTTTTTTACGACAATACCGTTTTTCTCAATCAGCTTTATTGCCTGTCGGCAGTTCTCTTCCCTGTCTCCGAGATTTGAACCTATGCTGATGTAAGCAATTACCATAAAAGTGTCAGTGTCAGTTATCAGTGTCAGAAAAGCAGTTATCAGTGTCAGTGAATAGTGTCAGGAGGGAAAAGTATCTCTTGCTGACACAGACACTGATAACCGACACTAAACATCTGACACTAACCACTGACACTAATCACTGATTTAATCCTCTCAACCGTCTCTTTTATCTTCTCCACAGGCACTGTGAGCGCAAACCTGACATATCCTTCTCCGGGCGCTCCGAAACCATTTCCGGGTGTTATGAGCACTCCTGCCTTATTAAGAAGATGAGCAACAAAACCTGAAGAATCAAATCCTGAAGGCACTTTCGCCCAGAGATAGAATGTTGCCTTTGGTTTTATCAGATTAAAGCCAATGCCCTTTAAACCATTGTAAAGAGCATCTCTTCTGTCCTGATACGTTTTTCTGATGTCTGAAAGGACGGAATCATCAGTATTGAATGCAGCAATGGCTGCTTCCTGTATTGCCTGAAACACACCTGAATCAAGGTTTGACTTTATCTTTCCGAGTCCTGCAATAACATCCTTATTGCCGGCAGCAAAACCGATTCTCCAGCCGGTCATGTTGTAAGTTTTTGAGAGTGAATGAAACTCTATGCCGACATCCTTTGCTCCTTCTATTTCAAGAAAGCTTATCGGTTTTTCATTATCATAATAAACCTCTGAATACGCCGCATCATGGCATATTATGGTGTTGTATTTTTTCGCAAGGCTTATCGCCTCTTTGTAAAATCCTGCGTCTGCTGTTGCAGACGTTGGGTTGTTAGGATAGTTTATGAACATGAGTTTCGCTTTTTTTAATACGTCCTCAGGAATTATTTTAAAATCAGGGAGAAATCCGTTTTCTTCTTTTAACGGCATTATGTAACTTTCACCGCCTGCAAACAATGTTCCCACAGGATACACAGGATAGCCCGGAGACGAAACAAGAACAACATCGCCGGGATTTATGAATGCAAGAGGAATGTGTCCTATGCCTTCTTTAGAGCCGATAAGTGATAGAACTTCTGTCTTTGGATCTAATGAGACATTGAATCTTTTTTTATACCAACCTGCAACAGCATCTCTGTAAGAAAGCATTCCTTCATAAGATGGATAGCGGTGATGAGCAGGATTTTCTACTGCCTTTTTCATAGCATTAAATATGTGTGCTGGAGTCGGAATGTCGGGGTCACCGATGCTCAAGTCTATGAGATCGATGCCTTTTGCGAGAGCGTCCTGCTTCATTTTATCTATTGCCGCAAAGAGATATGGCGGTAGGTTTTTCACCCTGTCGGACAACTGAACTGATATCATTGATTCAAAAACTCCTTCCCGATTATTTTTTCCTGTTTATTATATACGATAAAAGTTATGAAGTAAAATTGACATGAAACACGCAAACAATTAAAATTACAAAAGGGCGGATATATGGATAATAACCAATGGGAGTTATATTTTGATGCTGTAAAGAACAAGAACTGGCAAAAGGCTGTGGATTCACTTAACGCTGTCCTGAAAACCGAGCCAAAAAATCCGCAGGTGCATCTGAAGATTGGAGATGTCTTTCAGAAAAAAGGAGATATCAGCCGCGCTGTGTCAGCATATCAGCAGTCCGCATGGCTTTTAATGAAAGACGGCTACATGCAAAAGTCGCTTGCTGTTTTTAAGGTGATACTCAGGCTTGACCCGAATAATGCTGAAGCAATCAAGAGCGCCAAAGAGCTGATGATGGAGATTGAAGGCGCAAAAGTAAAACCTGCTGAAGAGCCTTCCATCCCCATGCCTGAAGTCGAAGAGAAACCCGCTGAAAAGGCCGCTGCTGAATCTTATTTTACAGCAGGATCAGCATTTGAACCGGAGAAAGAGCAGGATGTTTCTGTTGAGCCTCCTGCTGAAATAGATTTTATTGAACGGACATCATATTACGGGGAATCTACGGAGACTCCGCCTGTTCCTGAAGTGAAAGGAGAGGGAAAGATTGCTGTTCAGCCTGAAGCAGAGGTGAAAGAGCCTGATTTGTGTATTCCGTTTCTGTCATCCCTTCCTGAAGATGAAATAAAACAGATAACAGAGAGGCTTAAAGCACAGTCATTTTTACCGGGGCAGAAGGTTGTTGAAGAAGGGGACTTCGGTGATTCCGTATTCGTCATAATATCAGGTGAGGCAAAGGTTGTCGCTCATATACTCGGCAATGAAATAGAGCTTGCAACCCTGTCTGTTGGTGATGTATTCGGCGAAGTGGCGTTTCTGACCGGAAGGCCGAGAACTGCTTCTGTTATTGCAACTGACGAGCTTAGAGTAATGGAATTTAACAGGCTTATTCTCGAAGAGATATTTGAGAAATACCCTGAAATCCTGAAAAAATTAGAGGACTTCTATCAATCCCACCTTGAAGATACCCTCAGCAAGGTAAGAACGAAGATAAAAAAATAGGGCGCTAAAAATATTTAGCGCCCTATTTAAAGAAATAATATTATTTCTTCTTTTCTGCCGGCTTTGCTGGCTCAGTTTTCATAGGCTCAGCCTTCTTTTCCATCTTCTTTGCTGCTGCTTTCTTTACTACTTTCTTTGCAGTGTTCTTGCCGTCTGCTGTTGTGTATTTTACTGTTACTTTGTCGCCAGCCTTTACATCTGCAAGTGTCTTGTCGTCAACTGATATTACGGTCTCTTTGTCCTGACCTTTCACCTTTTTTACAACAGTGATAGTTTTTGCTGCGGCATCAACAGCCTTTATTTCGCCTGTAACCTGCATAACCTTTACTGCTGCCTTTTTCTCCTCCTTCTTTGCAGGTTCAGCCTTCTTCTCAGCAGGAGCAGGAACAGCTTCCTTCTTTGCAGGAGCAGCCTTCTTCTCCTCTACTGCGATAGAGACTGAAGCAACTGCAAATACAAAGAGTACTGCAACGATAAGAGCTATTATCTTTTTCATGGATTCACCTCCCTTCAATAAGATTTACCGAAGATAGTAATATGCAATAAGCATACCAAGCAGAAAAACATTGCAATGGCAGGATGTTTATGGGAAATTTCTCCTCTATTGAGGAGGGTTATCCTTTTTTTGGGAGGCGCTGCTGTCAAGTTTCTCCCACCTGTACCAGAAGGTTTTGTAGCTCATCCCGAGCAGCCTTGCTGCCTTTGCAGCGACATTGTTAGCCTTAATCATAGCTTTCTTTAGAAGATCTCCTCAAAGTTTATCCCTTCATCAGGGATATCAATGCTCAGAATGCCGCACGGCTGGGATAACTTTAGTTCACTCTTTATGTCCTTGAGCGTTATTACATTAGAATCGCACATTAGGACAGCCTTTTCAATCACTGACTCAATCTGTCTTATATTGCCGTGCCAGTGGTATTCTGCAAGGGCTTTCATCGCGCTGTTTTCCGAGCCTTTGACTCTTTTCCCGAATTCCTGATTGTATTTTTTGATAAAGAAATCTGTCAATGCAGGTATGTCTTCCTTTCTTTCACGCAAAGGTGGAAGCTCAATGGTCACTACTTTGAGCCTGTAGTAGAGGTCTTCCCTGAAGTCTCCTTTTTGCATTTCTTTTTCTATATCCTTATTTGTTGCGGCAATAATTCTGACGTCTACTTTTATTGCATCCCTTCCACCGAGCCGCCTTACTTCTTTTTCCTGAAGAACGCGCAGTATTTTTGACTGGGTTATCTGTGGCAGGTCTCCGACCTCATCAAGAAAAAGTGTGCCGCCTGTTGTTGCTTCAAAAAGTCCTGTCCGTCTTGATGCAGCGCCTGTAAATGCTCCTGCCTCATAGCCGAACAATTCGCTCTCAAGCAGGGTTTCAGGGATTGCGGCGCAGTTGATTGCAGTGAATGGTTTTGTGCGTCTCGGGCTGTTATAGTGAATTGCCTTTGCGGCAAGCTCCTTGCCTGTTCCGCTCTCGCCGAGTATAAGCACATTGGCAGCGCTTGAAGATACTTTTTTCATAATCTCCACTGCCTCTGTCATTTTTTTTGAATTGCCTATGATGCCTTCTATTTTGAACCTGTCAAATAAAGCCTTATGCAACTGCTGATTTTCTTTGAGCAGTTCAGTTCTTTCAAGCGCCCTTTTAACTGTAAGCAGGACTATGTCTTTATCAAGTGGTTTGGTCAGGTAGTCAAAAGCGCCTTTCTTCATAGCCTCAACCGCTGATGAAACGGTCCCGTAGGCAGTCATAATAATCACGGCAGGCGCGATCTCATCTTTTCGCACTTCTCCAAGAAGTTCTACACCGTTCATACCGCCAAGCTTTAGGTCAGTGAGGATTATATCAGGGTTAAATTCCCTCGAAATCTTTACGGCATCTTCACCGGAAGACGCTGTACGAATCTCATACCCGCAGTCTTCAAGTATTGTTTTAAGGATGTCTCTCTGGAGAGGCTCATCATCAACTACAAGTATGCCCGGCATTTATTCTCCCTTATTTAGTGAACAGTTTTTTTACTAACGACTATTCAGTGTTCACTATTCACTTTATTAATTACTGGCAAGGTTATAACCACTGTACTCCCGTCTCCTGCAATACTGTGGATGCTCACTTTCCCTCCGTGCTCCTCAACAACTCTTTTTGTCATTGCAAGCCCGAGCCCAAGCCCGTTCCTCTTTGTAGTATAGAATGGTTCATAAACCTTTGGTAATTCATCTTCAGGAATCCCTTTCCCTGTATCGCTGATAATGATTGAAATCATTCCTTCCACAGGCTCTGTTTTTATAGTCAATGCGCCTCCGTCGGGCATTGCCTGAAATGCATTCAATACGACGTTAAAGACGCATGTTTTTATAAGGTCAGGGTCTATGTTAAGTGATGGAAGGAAATCGCAGTCTTTTATTATATTTATCTTTTCTGCCTCTGCCTTTGCCCAGATAATTTCTATTATTCCTTCAAGGAGTTTGCCGATGTCTGCTTTTTGGAGATTGAGTTTAAGCGGTTTCCCGTAATCAAGAAACTCCTCTACCAGTTTGTTCAGCCGCTGAATTTCCTGCTTGATGTTTGATATAAGAGAGTGAAATTTTTCTGCATCAATGTTACCGTCAGGAGAGAACTTTTCTTTTATATGGTCTACGCTTAGGCTTATAAAATTCAGAGGGTTCCTTATCTCATGGGCTATGCTTCTTGAAAGCTGGCCGATGCCTGAAAGGTGTTCTGCCTCGCGCAGTTTTTCCTCCATCTGCCTCTGCTCGCGCAACTTCTGAACCATAAAATTAAAACTCTGCGTAAGCTCTCCTATCTCATCTTTGCTGTCAGTTACAAGGGTTTGTTT
>JAHILQ010000073.1 GCA_018896985.1 Nitrospinota bacterium | reverse complement strand
GATCCGCAGAGAAGGCCCGGCACATTGAGCATTGAGGAATTTGCAAGACTGGCAGATGTGCTATGAAGCAATTTGAGATTATAGACATATCAGGCGATGTTGGGATAAGGGCTTTTGGCAAAAGCATTGAAGAGGCCTTTAAAAACTCCGCTATTGGAATGTACAGTTTGATAACCGACCTTGATGATGTTAAAGGGGAGAAGAGCATCAGCATTTCGGTGGAGAGCAATTCCCTTGAAGGGCTTCTTGTTTCGTGGCTGAATGAACTTATATTTCATTTTGACGCATATAATTTTATCGGGAAGGATATTGTTATATTAGAGATGAGTGATAGAAAGTTGAAGGCAAATGTCAAAGGAGAGGAATTTGATACTGAAAGGCATGAGAGAAAATTATTGCTAAAGGCAGCCACATATCATAGACTGAAGGTAGAGAAAGTAAGAGATATATGGGAGGCGGATATTATCTTTGATATCTGATGATGGCATAACAAATCACTCTTGCTGGCTCCGTTTCCCTGCGCCGATGATTTCAGGCATACACATAAAAACCAATTTGACATTGGGTGACATTTGCGTACATAATATAATACACAAATGGAGGACAAGACTATGAAATTTTTGAGCGTTCGGGATTTAAGAGGCAAATCAGCGCAGATATGGAAAGAGCTTCCCGGGGAAAGGGAAATGGTTGTTACAAGCAATGGACGGCCCATAGCCATCCTTGCGGCAATAACCGAAAAAAACCTTGAGGAATCGCTCGCGGCATTTCGTCAGTCCCGCGCAGTTGAAGCGGTTGTCTCTCTTCAGCGCAGTTCAGTAGAGCGTGGAACCGACAAGATTTCGATGGATGAGATTAACGCCGAGATAAAAGCTGTCCGTAAAAAGTGCTCGCGATGAACATTGTGCTTGACACCAATGTTATTGTTGCCGGTCTTTTGTCGCCGTTCGGAGTTTGCGGAGAAATCGTCCGCATGGTTTCATCCGGCGAACTGACGCTTTCTTTTGATGCCCGTATTCTTTCGGAGTATAATGAAGTTATGCGCCGGCCTAAGTTTAAGTTTGAAGAAGAAAAGGTAGATGCGCTTCTTGACTATATTGAGTATCGCGGACAGACGGCAGCGCCTTCTCCTTCGGCCAATTCGCTTCCTGATTCTGACGACGAACCATTCCTTGAAACAGCCATTGCAAGCCAGGCTGTATGTCTTGTCACGGGAAATCAAATTCATTTCCCTGCTGAACTATGCTTGGGAATTAAAGTCTTTTCTCCAAAAGAGTTCTTGATGTTTTACAAAAAACAGAAGAGACGCATGAAAGAATAATTTATAAAAGAACCTTCTTGTCCGGAGGATATGAATTTTATGCTTCCTGAAAAACTTAAAAGGATTGATGACACAAGGATAGAAGTCCCCTCTGATTACAAGCCCGGAATGAGGGTTAAAGGGATTATTTATGTTGATGAGGTTCTTGAAAAAGAGCTTGAATCCCAGTCTGTTGACCAGGTTGCAAATGTTGCAACACTGCCGGGCATTGTAAATGCATCTATGGCAATGCCGGACATTCATTCAGGTTACGGGTTTGCAATCGGCGGAGTTGCGGCATTTGATTTAGATGAAGGGATAGTCTCACCAGGCGGCGTTGGCTATGATATAAACTGCGGTGTGCGTCTTTTGAGAACCAATCTGATGAAAAATGACGTTACGCCGAAATTAAAAGACCTTGTCGGAATACTTTATAATGAAATCCCTTCCGGAGTCGGTTCAAAGGGCAAGATACGGCTTACGTCTGACAGCGAAAGAAGATTGATGCTTAAGGGCGCCCGCTGGGCTGTGGAAGAGGGATACGGAGAGATGTCAGACCTTGAAAGGATTGAGTCAGGAGGATGCATTGACGGCGCAGACCCTGACCTAATAAGCAAAAAGGCTTATGAGAGGGGAAGGGCGCAGCAGGGGACTCTCGGTTCCGGAAATCATTTTCTTGAGATACAGTATGTTGATGAGATATACGATGAAAAATCTGCCGGCGCCATGGGTCTATTTGAAGGACAGATTACTGTGATGATACATACAGGTTCGCGGGGATTTGGGCATCAGGTATGCACCGACTTCCTTGAAGTGATGGAGAGGGCTGTCAGCAAATACAATATTGAACTTCCCGATAGGGAACTTGCCTGCGCTCCATATAAAAGTTCTGAGGCACAGGATTATCTATCTGCGATGAGGGCTGCTGCAAATTATGCGTGGGCGAACAGACAGTGCATAATGCACTGGACAAGAGAGGCGTTCATGGATTTCTTCAGGACAACACCAAGAGAATTAGGGATGAGCCTGATATATGACGTTGCGCATAATATCGCAAAGGTTGAAGAACATATTGTAAATGGCAGAAAGAAAAAACTGATAGTTCATAGAAAAGGTGCAACGCGGGCATTTCCGCCTGGTCATCCGGACTTGCCGGATGCCTATAGAAAGATAGGACAGCCTGTCTTGATACCCGGTGATATGGGAAGGGCATCTTTTGTATTGATAGGGACGGAAAAAGCAATGAGCGACACATTCGGTTCAACGTGTCACGGCGCAGGAAGGGTGATGTCAAGGCATCAGGCGATAAAGAGGGCAAAAGGACGGGCTATATGGCGTGAGATGGAAGATAAAGGCATAATAGTCCGCTCTGCGGGCAGAGAGACACTTGCAGAAGAGATGCCGGAGGCATACAAAGATGTCTCGGATGTGGTTGATGTTGTGCATAAAGCAGGAATATCAAAAAAGGTTGCAAGGTTAAGGCCCCTCGGTGTTATTAAGGGATGAAAATAATTCGCTAATTGACATCTTGACGTATATGAATATAAAATATATACGTCAGGGGGTAAAATGAATACTAAATTGACATTGCGTCTTGATGAAAAGCTGATAAAAGATACAAAAAAGATTGCGAGTGCGAGGGACATCAGCCTTTCGCAGATGGTGGCTGACTATTTCATGTCCATCTCACCCCAAAAGAAAAAAGAGATAATAGAGTCGCCTGTTCTATCTGAAGTGTCAGGCATACTTCCTTCAAAGACTGATAAAGGTAAACTGCTTAAGAAATACAGAAAGCATGTAGAGGAAAAGTATCTTTGAAAAGTGTCCTATGCGACATCAATTATGTTCTCGATATCTTTTTAAAACGTCATCCTTTCTATTATCCGGCAGCTAAAGTATTTAAAGAAATTGAAGATAAAAATATTAAAGGTTATCTTTGTGCTTTAAGTTTTCCGACGCTTTTCTATTTATTGTCAAAGGAACTCAACAGGGAGAAAGCCCTTAAAACCCTTGAAAAAATAAGGATCGTGTTCAGTGTTGCCCCTGTCAATGAGAAAGTTATAGACCTGTCTCTTGCATCTGATTTCAGGGATTTTGAAGATGCAGTGCAGTATTATTCTGCTTTACAGGTAAAGGCAGACTGTATAATAACCAGAAACAAAGGTGATTATATCTCTGATGTGATACCAATACTGACACCTGAAGAATTTCTGGTAATTACCAAAACCTAAGCGTTTAGGCATTGAACGAACTTATGAAAAATATTCTCTCTATTATCCCTCTCGGCGGTGTTGAGGAGATAGGCGGCCTCAATATGACTATCGTCGAGTATGAAAATGATCTGATTATTATAGATGCCGGGCTGATGTTCCCTGAAGAGGACATGCTCGGCGTTGATTTTGTCATTCCTGATTTTTCTTACCTCATCGAAAACAAGGATAAAATAAAAGGGGTTGTGCTCACCCACGGGCATGAAGACCACACAGGCGCACTTCCTTTTCTTTTAAAAGAAATAGATGTGCCAATCTATGGTACTCCGCTCACACTCGGACTTGTTAAAGAAAAACTGAAAGAACATTCTCTTGAAAATGCCACACTCATTCCTGTAAAGCCGAGGGATGTGGTGAACCTCGGAGTGTTTTCAATAGAGTTTGTGCGCGTGACCCACAGCATTGTTGACGGTGTGGGATTGGGGATAGATACGCCTCTTGGAAAGGTTGTGCATACAGGAGATTTCAAACTTGACCCGACGCCTGTTGACGGGCAATTGATGGATTTCCACAAATTTTCCGAATATGGAGAGAAAGGCACCCTCGTGCTGCTTTCTGACAGCACGAATGCTGAAAAAGGTGGATTTACATTTTCCGAAAAGGAAGTAAGTCGTGCATTTGAGGACATCTTCTCAAAGGCGCACGGGAGGATAATAATTGCGACTTTTGCCTCAAACATACACAGGATTCAGCAGGCGATTGACGTTGCAGTAAAGTTTGGCAGAAAAGTAATTCTCTGCGGCAGGAGTATTGTCTCAAATGCGCAGATTGCCCTTGACCTTGGCTATCTCCAGATACCGAGAGAGACATGGCTCAGGCTCGAGGATTTAAAAAAGCTTGAAGACAGAGAGGTAGTGATTATAACAACTGGCAGTCAGGGCGAACCGATGAGCGTGCTTTCAAGGATAGCGACAGATGAACACAAGCAGATAAAGGCAAAGGAAGGAGACACGGTTATACTCTCAGCAAAGGTGATACCAGGCAATGAGCGGTCAATAGGAAGGATTATAAACCATCTCTTCAAAAGAGGCGCAAACGTTATATATGAAAAAGTTTCAGAGATACACGTCTCAGGGCATGCATCAAAGGAAGAGCTTAAGCTCATGCTTAATATGGTGAAGCCAAAATACTTTATGCCGGTTCACGGCGAGTACAGGCATCTTGTGTATCACTCAAGGCTTGCAGAAAAGACAGGCATCCCGAAAGAGAATATATTCATGCTCGAAGACGGAGAGATACTTGAAATAACAGACGAGGGCGCAAAAAAGAACGGAAGGGTCAACTCCGGCAGGATTTTCATTGACGGTAAAGGAGTTGGAGATGTCGAAGACATGGTTCTTCGTGACAGGCAGAGGCTTGCGTATGACGGTATTGTACTTGTGATAATTGCGGTTGAGAAGCTCACAGGCAGGGTTGTCTCCGGTCCCGACATAATCTCAAGGGGTTTTGTCTTTGAAGATGCATCTCCTGAACTCATCAGCAATGTGAGCAATCTCGTCTCGGATACCCTGAAAGGGCTTGACAGGGAGATAATGTCAGATTCCTCTCTTGTTAAGGCAAAGATTAGAACTGCACTCAAAAAGTATCTCAGAAACACAATGGAAAAAAGCCCTATGATAGTGCCAATAATATTTGAGATGTAAATGGTAGAGGCGATAATTCTTGGAATTGTTCAGGGACTCACGGAATTCCTGCCTGTAAGCAGCACAGCGCATCTCATATTACTCCCATGGTTCTTTGGATGGAAAGGAGATCTTGACTCACTTACATTTGATGTAGCCCTCCATGCAGGAACGTTGTTATCCCTCATAATCTGTTTCTGGAAAGACTGGGTTGAGATACTTCTCAATAACAGAAAACTGCTTGCGCTTCTTGTTGTGGCAACTCTGCCTGCCGGAATAGCTGGAATTCTTTTTAACGATGCTGTAGAAACAACGCTTAGAAGCCCTTTGATTATAGTCTTCACTCTTGTATTGTTCGGGATTGTTATGCTGATTTCTGAGAGATGGAAAAGAGGAAGGGAAATCAAAGATATGACATTCTCTGATGCGATAATAATAGGAACTGCCCAGGCGATAGCTCTTATCCCCGGGGTTTCCCGCTCCGGGATTACGATATCAGCAGGTCTTTTCAGGGGACTTGGGAGAGAGGCATCAGCGCGCTTTTCGTTCATTCTCTCAACGCCTGTTATCTTTGGCGCAACACTTCTTGAGGGCAGGAAATTAATATCTAAAGCAGGAAGCTATGACCTTAACCTCTTCATGGCAGGGGTTGTTACTTCTGCTGTAACAGGCTATATTGCAATAAAATTTCTCCTGTATTTTTTAAAGAAGCATCCTCTTAATATTTTTGTGTATTATAGATTTGTGCTTGCATTAATAATTATTGGGGGAATATGGCTGAAAGGATAAAAAGGATTAAGGAAGAGGTTCTGGGTATCGTCTCAATTTTAGGCGGTATTTACATCGGACTGAGCCTTGTAACCCACAAAAAATGGGACACTTCTCTGTTCACGTTTACTAACTCTTCTACAAAGAACTACGGCGGTATAGTAGGAGCTTATATGTCAGATGCTTTGCTGATGATTATAGGCATATCAGCCTTTGCTATTCCGCTGTTTATAGTTGTATATGGCGTTAAGAGGCTGCTCAGAAAAGAAGGCCACAGGATACATCTGGTTGGCGCGCTGCTTTTTGTGCTGTCTTCTTCCATATTTCTGTCTCTGATGTCAGCCACGTTTAATCTTAGGGCTGAGAATAATCCGGGGGGCATCACAGGCCTGTTCATCTCGGACTTTATAAGGAATCTTTTATCAATTCCCGGAGCATATATTTTTTCTCTGGCTCTATTCCTGTCTTCCATAGTGCTTCTCAGCCCTGTGTCATTGGTATCGCTTGTGTTGAGAGGCAGGAAGAATGAGGCAGATGAAGAAAGACAGGTATCTGAGCCGCTGATTGAAGAGAACATTGTTCAGGATGAATCTTATCTAACAGGATCTATGCAGCAGCCGATGCCTTTGTTCAGGCATGAAGCTGTAAAGCCGGGCAAGAGAGGAGATTATACGCTGCCTTCTTTGGAACTGCTTAATATTTACGACTCAGGGATAAGACCGTCAAAGGATGAACTTCTGACAAGCTCTTCTCTGCTTGTGCAGAAACTCTCCGATTTTGATGTAGATGGAAAGATAACACAAGTGCAGGCAGGCCCTGTTGTGACGATGTATGAGTTTGAGCCTGCACCGGGGATAAAGATAAACAGGGTTGTTTCACTGTCAGATGACCTTGCGCTTGCACTTAAGGCTCAGGGAGTGAGGGTGTCTACTATTTTCGGCAAGTCAGCCATAGGGATTGAAGTTCCGAACAGGCTGCGTGATACAGTATCCTTGCGAGAAATTATATCTTCAGACACCTTCAAGAAAAACCATTCAAAGCTCACACTGGCGCTGGGGAAAGATATTTTCGGCATCCCTGTTGTTGCTGACCTTACGAAGATGCCGCATCTCCTTGTTGCAGGAGCAACAGGCTCGGGCAAGAGCGTATCCATAAACTCTATGGTGATGAGCATTCTTTATAAAGCGTCACCAAAAGAAGTTAAGATGCTGATGATAGACCCTAAACTTCTTGAACTTTCCGCTTACGAAGGGATACCGCATCTTATCTCGCCTGTGATAACAAATCCGAAAGAGGCGGCAGAGGCGCTGCGTAAGATGGTTTTTGAGATGGAGAATAGATACAGACTGCTTGCTGGAAAAAGCGCAAGGAACATAGAAAACTATAATAAAGTGGTTTCAGAGGAGGAGCAGCTGCCTTGTATTGTTGTCTTTATAGATGAACTTGCAGACCTTATGTTTGCCTCTGCAAATGAGGTTGAGGATGCCATAGCAAGGCTTGCACAGATGGCGCGCGCATCAGGCATACATCTTGTCCTTGCAACACAGAGGCCGTCGGTTGATGTTATCACAGGTGTCATTAAGGCTAATTTCCCGGCAAGGATCTCGTTCCAGGTTACCACGAGGATAGATTCAAGGACGATACTGGATGCGCAGGGCGCTGAGCAGCTTCTCGGTAAAGGTGATATGCTTTTCATGCTTCCAGGGACAAAGATAATACGCATACACGGCGCGCTCATCACAGAAGATGAGATAAAAGCCGTTACAGACTTTATCAGGTCACAGGGAGTCCCGGATTATTCCATATTCGAAAATATACGGATAGAAGAGCACGTTGATGACGAGCCCTCTGCCGAGAGGGATGAGATGTATCATAAGGCAGTGGAACATGCAGAGTCTGTGGGTGAGGTGTCCATATCGTCAATCCAGAGGCGGCTTAAGATAGGTTATAACAGGGCTGCGCGTATTATGGAACTAATGGAGGAAGACGGGCTTGTGGGCATGCCGAAAGGCGCAGGCAAACCCAGAGATTTTCTGAGGAGAAGAAGATGATTAAAGAACAGGTTTCAGGTCTTAGGTTTCAGGTTTCAGGTATAGTACTATTTTTTATAGTTTTTATACTGGCTCCTGGCACCTGGCACCTGGCACCTGTCTTTGCTGATGATGAGGTTGCAAGGATTCAGGAGGCTTACAGGGATATAAGCGATATGAAAGCAGGCTTTGTTCAGAAGAATTATATGAAAGACCTTGGCAGAACAGACACATACAGAGGCATTCTTTTTATAAAGAGGCCCTCAAAGATGAGATGGGAATACAAGGGTGATAAGCCGCAGGAGGTTATAATAAATAACGATAAGATCCTGATATATAAAAAGGCGGAGAAACAGGCGTTCAAAAGTGCTTTCAGCAGACAGACATACGGTCAGGCTCCTGTTGCTCTGCTAAGCGGTTTTGGAAAAGTAAGGGAGGAATTCAACATAACTAAAAAAAATAAAAAACTGGTTCTTGTCCCTAAAAATCCTATGGGCAATATCGTTTCTGTGGAGATAGAGACTTCTGATGATGACTTTCCTATAAAATCTTTTATAATAAATGATATGCGTTCAAACAGGATTGAGATATATCTTAAGGATGTAGAGATAAACACAGGCATTAAAGATGCGGCCTTTGATTTTTCTTTGCCTGAAGGAGTGAACATCTATGAGCATAATTTTTAAGGCTCTCAAAAAAGCGGAAGAGGAATCAAGGGACAAGAGAGAGACAGTTAAAAAGCCTCAGACTTATCGCTTTAGAAGAAAGCCGCTATCATACTTTTCTTAATCTGTCGTCTGACGAATCCCTGAAAAACAAAGTTAAAGAGCGGCTTAAGGGACTGAAGAAGTAAAACAGATTGCAAGAAAATTCAACAACAGGATGCTTTTTAGTTGCTAAGTCTATTTGCAAATATTATTCTTTACTTGAGAGCTCGAAGAGGCAGATTCCTCATGACATATTGACAAAATGACACAGCCCTGTTATCTTTAATAAAAAAGTGGAGGGGAAATGCTAATAGCTATAGATAAACGTGGAAGCATTAACCTGCCTGCCGAGGTCAGAAAAAGGCTTAAGCTGGAAAAGGGCGCATACCTTGATATTTCTCTCTCAAAAGGCGGCGCCATTGTGCTTTGTCCTGTTGCTATATACCCAACAATCAGACTAAGTGACAAGGGGTTGTCAAAATTACAAGAGGCAAGACGAAGCGGAAAAGGCAAATTGCCAGAGTGGCTTGTTAAGGAAATGAAGAGTGCCGAAGCTGATTCCGAGTAAAAAGTTTCTTGATGATGCAGAAAAATTCCGTTCAAATGCTGCAATCCGGAAAAAGATAGCCAAGACTCTTGTACTTATAGAAAATAATCCCCTTCACCCGGGTCTGAATCTTGAACGTATAGTTAACGACCCGACGGCATGGTCGGTCAGAGTTGACAAAAGATACAGGGTTTCGTTAGAGCCTCTGGGGTTTCTGCCTTCTGGAAATCCGGATTGGTCTGCTGGTATCTTACTACTACGAATCCTCGGCCACGATGATTTATACAAAATGCCACGCTAACACAGTCCCTATGATATTTTGAGAAGGGGAAAACATCTGAAAGAATTTCCGATAGATAAGAAGCATCAAAGAGGAGCTTATACATTTTCAGCATCCTCTTTTTCGTAAAATTCCATTGGGGCAATGCCGCTCAAACAATAATCTAAACTATATCTCTACTTTCATGCCCGCAGCCATCTTTGCAGCAAGAACGGTGTTATACATAAGCATTGCTATCGTCATAGGCCCTGCGCCGCCCGGAACGGGTGTTATGTAGCCTGCACGCTCTTTTGCAGCATCAAAATCAACATCGCCTACAATCTTTCCTTCCGGTGTAACATTTATGCCGATGTCTATAACCGCAGCGCCTTCTTTCACCATGTCGCCTGTAATGGTTTTTGCCCTGCCTACCGCAACGCACAGTATGTTTGCCCTGAGGCATTCTTCCTTAAGATTAGGTGTTCTGCTGTGGCAGATAGTGACTGTTGCGTGTTTTCTGAGCAGTAGCAATGCAAGAGGTTTCCCAACGATTACACTTCTGCCTACGATAACCGCATGTTTTCCTTTCGGATCAATGCCGTATGCCTCAAGCATTTTCATTGCGCCGTGAGGAGTGCACGCAACAAACCCGGGTTCATCAAGCACAAGTTTTCCGAGAGCATCAGGCCCGAACCCGTCAACATCCTTTGCAGGAGATATCCTGTTCATTACCTCTTTTTCATTCAAATGTTTGGGAAGCGGAAGCTGGACAAGTATGCCGTGCACATTGCTGTCGCTGTTAAGGTTATCTATAAGTTTTATGAGTTCTGCCTGCGTAGTTGACTCAGGCAGTTTATGAGTTAAGCTCTTGATGCCGATCTCTTCGCATGCTTTTTCCTTTGACGAAACATATTTTTTTGACGCAGGGTTTTCACCGATAAGGACAACTGCAAGCCCGGGATTAATCCCTTTGGATTTTAGTTCATTGATTTCTTTTTTGAGACCCTCTCTGATGTCTGCCGCCACTTTTTTGCCATCAATTAGTTGTGCTGCCATCGTGCCTCCTTTTATAGTGTCAGAAAAGCAGTGAACAGTGTCAGTGATTAGTGTCAGTAAGATTTGTCACTGACACAGACACTAAAAACTGAAACTGTAAGAGACTGTTCACTGACACTTGCTTAATCTCTTTTCTTTATCAGTTCCAGCAGTTCTCCCCGTGTTGATTCCTTTGTCCTGAATATCCCTCTTACTGCTGATGTCACTGTTCTTGCCCCCGGTTTTTTCAATCCGCGCATACTCAGGCACAGATGCTCTGCGTCAATAATCACCATTGCGCCTTTGGGCTTCAGCTTTTCCATAAGCATGTCTGCAAGCTGTGCCGTAAGACGCTCCTGCACCTGCGGTTTCTTTGCAAGGACTTCAACTGCCTTTGCGAGTTCTCCGATGCCTGCTATCTTGCCGGCGCTCGGTATGTATGCAACATGCGCCTTGCCTATGAACGGTAGAAGATGATGCTCACATACAGAATAAAAAGGAATATCTTTTAAAAGCACCATCTCATCGTGGCTTTCGCCCTCGATGTGTTTGAGTATCTCCTCTGTCGGAGTCTCAAGCCCTGAGAATATTTCTTCATACATCTTGGCAACGCGCGAAGGGGTGTCTTTGAGCCCTGCCCTTTCAGGGTCCTCACCGATGCCTTCAAGTATGAGCCTTACCCCTTTTTCTATTTTTTTGATGTCCAAACCAACGCCCTCTTATTTCCCCCCTCTCTACGAGCCATCGGCAAACAATGTAGTCAATGACTCGTAGAGCGGGTTTAAAGTTTAACATTTATGAATATTTGGTGTCAAAGACGCAAATAAGGTAAAATACCTCTCGGAGAGTCGAGTCTACGACAGATGAAAATAAGGATTTATACAATACACAAGGAGATGCTCAAAGAGCTTGTCCTTACATTCCTTTTAAGCCTAATCGCTCTTAATTTTATTCTTATAATGGAAAAGATACTCAAGCTGAGCAGATTGCTTTCTGTTGTCGGCGCATCTCTTTTTGATATGTTAAAGATAATACTGTATCTGCAGCCTCCGATGCTGATTCTTACACTGCCGATGTCTCTTTTAATGTCAACTCTCCTCACCTACGGCAGATTAAATACCGACAATGAACTGGTAATACTCAGGGCAAGCGGGATGACGTTTAAGGGAATAGCTGCGCCTGTGTTTATGCTTGGGACAAGCTGTTTTCTTACAGGAATGCTTGTGAGCTTTTATCTCGGCCCTCTGAGCATGATAAAACTGAGAGAAACCATTTCAAATGTAATAACGACAAGGGCTCCTGCTGCTATAGAAGAGGGAGTTTTTACCACACTGTTTAAGGATATTGTCCTTTTTGTGAAGGAAAAACCTGAGGCAGACAGGATGCGTGAGATATTTATATATGATGAGAGAAATAAGAAAGAGCCGAGAGTCTTAACAGCAAAAGAAGGCAGGATTTCTGCTGTGGATGGTGTTGATATCGCATTCTATTTAAAGGACGGATATATGCAGATTGCAAGAGGGAACAGTTCAACAGAGTTTTTCTTTGCGGGGTATCACCTGTCCTTAAATCTTAATACAGAACAGCCGGCAAAGAAAAATAGTGAACTTACACCATTTGAACTACTGCGTGAGACAAAGAAGGTGCCGCAGCAGCAGGCGGTGTCTTTGTTCCTTGAACTGCACAGAAGACTCTCGCTGCCCTCTGTATGTCTGATACTCATGCTGCTTGGCCCCCCGCTGTCGCTGTTTGCAGGCAAATCCGGCAGACTTGGCGGTCTTACTCTCGGGCTTCTGATATTCGCTGTTTTTTATGTCTTGCTCATATACGGGGAAAATCTTGCAAGGGCAGGGAAGATGCCTCACTATATTGCAGCATGGAGCCCGACAGTTATCCTCGGTCTTTTCTCAATCGGCGTGTTTAAAAGGGAGGATAAAAGGTAGCAATGCTGATAATCCAGAAGCATTATCTCAGGGAGTTTTTAAAGGTTTTAACTTTAATTGCAGCAGGGCTTGCCCTCATATTCAGCCTTCTTGACCTGATTGATAAGATAGACGACTTTCTGCCGTATAAGCCTTCTATAAAAAGCCTTATGCTTTATGTAATTTTCAATTTCCCGCGATATCTTCTCTATCTTTTTCCGATGGCCATTTTACTTTGCAGTTTGTTTGTTATCAGTCAGGCAAAGAGGAGAGAGGAAATAACAGCAATTAAGGCGGCAGGCGGCCGTCTTAGGACTCTGTTTATGCCTTTCCTGTACGGCGGCATAATCCTAAGTCTCTTCGGTTTTATCCTCGGAGAGGCGGTAGTGCCTGAATTTTCAAAGAGGGCATTTGAGCTTAAAAGTTCAATCATGAAAAAGGGCAAGAAGTTCTCATTCAAAGAAGGCACGATGTGGCTGAGGGCAGCAGACGGTTCTATAGTGAAGATAGGACTGTATATGCCTGAGGAAAAGATCGCCAAGGATATCAGCATATTCAAGATTGGCACCGAGCGTCTGAGAGAAAGGATAGAGGCTGGAGAAGCGAGATGGATTGATGCCAAAGGCTCGGACCTGCCTGACGAACGGCGGGCGGGCGGTAAATGGGTGCTTGAGAATGTGACTGTATATGACATGGAGCAGAGTTCAATAAAAAATCATAAGTCGCTTGAGTATCCGTTCATCGGTCCTCCTTCTGTGTTTGCCGAAGAGATACGGAAGCCGGAAGATATGGGCATAAGAGAACTCTTCAGGTATACAAAGAGACTTGAGGAGGCAGGATTCAGAAATCTGAAACTTCTGGTTGATTTGAATTCTAAGATCTCATATCCTGTCGTTAATTTCTTTATGGTTTTGCTCGGAATTTCCCTGCCGATGAGGGGAAAAGCAGGCGGAGGGCTTGCAACAACTGCGATTGGCATTTTTATAAGCCTTCTTTACTGGGTCAGCCATGCAATGTCCCTCTCAATGGGATATGCAGGGATAGTTCCTCCTATTATCGCGGCATGGTTTGTCCCTCTGGCATTCGCAGTTATAGCTGTAAAATTCTTCAGAAAGATTCACGAATAAGAAGGGTAGTAACTTAAAAATAGCTCAAATGTAATTTCAAAATAGTAATAACCTGTGACATTTTAAAATGGTAACATCATTCCCAATATTTTCCTTGACAATAAAACCGCCAATTGATAAAAATATCACAATATTTCTCTGAGACTGCGAGTCAATAATGGGATAATAACAGTAAGTAAAGATTCCTCTAACATAACAGTGGCATTCCGCTACAACGCAGAATTC
>JAHILQ010000010.1 GCA_018896985.1 Nitrospinota bacterium | reverse complement strand
GCCTGTTACTGCCATCATCTCTATTGCAAGAAGAAACCCGAAGATCGCATCCTTTTCAAGCGTATGATTATATCCTGTCATACCGTCTGATTCTTCAAAAGCAACCACTGCCCTTTCTTTTGATGACCGGAGCATATACGGCCTAAAATTTTTAAACCCTACTTTTGTCTCTCTTACGCCTGTGCCAAGTTTTTTTGCTATGGCATTAACGAGATTGCTCGTGCCGACAGATTTCACACCTACTCCCTTAATCCCTTTATATACGCTCAGAAAATGAAATGCCATTGCTCCGAAATAATTCATAGGTATCTGCATATTTGCGTCAGCGTGTCTTATGCGGTCGCCGTCAGGGTCTATAATAACTCCCATTCTGAACCTCGCATTGCTCTCACGCAAAACCCTTTCAACCCCTTGCATGTTTTTCTCTGACGGTTCAGGAGCCACGCCACCGAAAAGAAAATCATCCTCTGTCCGCAAAAATTTAAATTTTGCGGCCTGCGGCCTGCATCCTGCATCTTTGAGTATTTTCTGGATGCGTCCTCTTGTTGCGCCGTGAACATTGTCAACGCAAAAAAAACAATCCTCGTTGTCTATAAAACTCCTGATTTTTTCTATATCCAGAGTCTTTCTCTCATTTATGTATCTGATATAGAGTTCTGCGAGATCAATTTTTTCAATGTTCTCAGGTTTCACCGGTTCCAAAATTACATTCTCTCTCATCATCCTGCTTGCAATCTCTTCTATTTTTGCTGTAATCACGTCTCCTGCAGGCCCTCCGTCCGAGGGATTAAACTTGAGCCCGGCATAATTTGCAGGATTGTGTGAAGGAGTTAAGTTAATAGAGCATGCTGCGCCCAACATCTCTATCCCTGCTGAAAACTCAGGCGTGGCTGCTTCGCCTGCATACCATGTTCTTATGCCTTGTTTTTGAAGAAACCCTATGACTTCCATCGCAAATTCAGGGCCGAGGAATCTGTTGTCATGTCCAACAATAACCCCGCGGCTTTTCACACCTTCGAAACCTGAAACGCCAATTGCCTGCATCACTGACTCATCTTTGCTTTTAAGCATTTCTATAATTGCTGAAGTCACAATGCGCAGATTATTGAATGTAAAGTCAGTTCCTATCTCACCGCGCCATCCCGAAGTGCCAAATACTATTTTTGCCGGTGCGGTATTTTGTCTCGCAAACTTTTCTATGACAGAAAGCAGTTCTCTGTTTTTTGAAACATCTGACAGTATTTCTTTCCAGCAGGAAGCAGCATACCTGAACTCCCGAACCATTAATCCTCCCTTCATCAATTTTTACTTCTTCTCTTGTCATTCCGACTTGTTCGGAATCCTTCTGAAAGATTCTGGACAAGCCAGAATGACAGAAAATGAGGTGACCCTGTGGAAAGACTACAGGGAGATGCAATTTTAAACTTTGTTCTTCAAAACTTTCTTTGCTTTCTCAACTATATTTTCTGTTGTAAATCCGAACTTCTCAAACAGTATCTCTCCTGGCGCAGATGCTCCGAAATGGTCTACTCCTATTGCTATCCCATCCAATCCAATATACTTATGCCATCCGTGCGTTGAACCTGCTTCAACAGAGACCCTCGCCTTAATATCACGCGGCAGCACCTTATTCTTATACTCCTCAGATTGTCCTTCAAAAAGTTCCCACGACGCCATATTCACAACACGCGCTTTAATGTTTTCAGTCTTAAGCCTTTCATATGCCTCAAGCGCAATATGCGCCTCTGAACCGGTTGCAATCAGTATAACTTCAGGATTATGAGGAGCAGAATCAGCAAGTATATAGCCTCCTCTCTTTACTCCTTCAGCAGATTCATACTTATTTCTCTCAATAACAGGCACCTTTTGTCTTGTGAAAATCAGCGCAACAGGACCGTGCTTATGCGTAACTGCCGTTTTCCATGCCTCTGCAGCTTCATTGGCATCAGCAGGTCTTATAACTGTCAATCCCGGCATTGCCCTCAGGCTTGAAAGCTGTTCAACTGGCTGGTGAGTCGGCCCGTCCTCTCCAAGGGCTAAGGAGTCATGCGTAAAGACATAGATGACATGCAATTTCATTAACGCAGCAAGCCTGATGGCAGGTCTCATATAATCTGAAAATATTAAAAAAGTGCCTGCAAAAGGAATCAAGCCTCCATGAAGCGCCATTCCGTTTGAAATGCTTCCCATTGCATGTTCTCGCACGCCAAAAGCTATGTTTGCGCCTCCATATCCCCATTCACCTGATGCTGCACCCTGCACATTTTTATCCGCTGAATCAGGAAATTGGAAATTGCCTTTTCCTTTAAGCTCAGTATTGGTTGAAGGATTCAAATCAGCAGAGCCGCCTATCAAAGAAGGGATATGATTCGCTATTTCATTCATTACTTTTCCCGAAGCAGAGCGTGTAGCAATGCCCTTTGGGTCAGGAGGGAAAACAGGGATGTCCTTATCCCATGCATCAGGGAATTTGAAATTCATCATATTATTCCATTCAGATGCAAACTCAGGATATGTTTTCCTATACGAATTAAATTTCTCCTTCCATTCTGATTCAAGCCGTGCACCTCTATCTACCGCTTTCCTGAATTGCGTAATAGCTTCTTCCGGTATATAAAATTTTGGTTCCAAGGGCCAGCCGAGATTATTCTTTGTGGCTGTGACCTCATCATGCCCGAGCGGAGAGCCGTGCACTTCAAATGTATCCTGTTTATGAGGGCTTCCATAGCCTATGTGCGTCCTTACCGAAATCAAGGATGGGCGTTCTGTTTCTTCCTGTGCTTTTTTTACTGCCCTTGAAACAGCCTCTATGTCATTGCCGTCTTCAACATTCTGAACATGCCATCCGTATGCCTCAAACCTCTTGCATACGTCCTCAGTAAACGTAAGTCTTGTCTCTCCTGATAGAGAAATGTGGTTATTGTCATAGAGGTATATCAGCTTTCCAAGCTTAAAGTGCCCTGCAAGTGACGCTGCTTCTGAGGCAATTCCCTCCATCAGATCTCCGTCGCTCACTATCGCATATGTGAAGTGATTTACTATCTCATGTCCCGGTTGATTAAACTTTGCCGCAAAAAATCTTTCGGCAATCGCCATTCCTACACCCATCCCAAATCCCTGCCCCAGAGGACCTGTCGTGCATTCAACTCCGGGCGTATCTCCATACTCAATATGCCCGGGCGTCTTGCTTCCCCATTGCCTGAATCTCTTAATTTCTTCAATGGGCAAATCGTATCCGGTTAAATGCAGAAGCGAATAAAGAAGAGCAGAGCCGTGACCTGCGGAAAGTACAAACCGATCCCTGTCATGCCATTTTGGATTTTCAGGATTATGTTTAAGAAACCTTGTCCAGAGAACATACGCCATGGGAGCTGCGCCCATTGGCATTCCCGGATGCCCTGAATTGGCTTTCTCCACCATATCAACAGAAAGCATCCTGATAGTGTTAATGCATAACTCATCGATATTCATAAAAACAGTCCTTTCATTTACAATTCATATTATCATATTATGAAAAAAAGAGACAGGATTTTGGGAAATTTGGCTCCCGGGGAGGGATTCGAACCCCCGACAGGGTGGTTAACAGCCACCTGCTCTGCCAGCTGAGCTACCCGGGAATTTCTCGGTCAGAAGATTTTTATTATACACCAAAAAAGCGATGCCGTGTCAAACTCTCCTACCCTCTTCTCTCAAATGCCTTTGCTCCGGCAAAAACAAAGATTACCGACAGCACAATAATAACCGCAAGGTCAGTAACAATGCTGAAATCAGGGCTCATCGGCCCGTGTGCAAGCGGAGAAATTACGTGCTTCAGCGCATCTACGCCGTAAGTAAGCGGATTAAGCTTGGCTGCAAACCTCAAAGCCTCAGGCAGAAGTTTTACAGGATACATCGCGCCTGAGAGAAAGAACATTGGCATGATGATGAAATTCATAATTGCGCTAAAGCTCTCATAACTCTCATAAAAAGTTGCTATCACTATCCCAAAGGCAGACACCGAGAAAGACACAAGCGCACATATAATTACCGCGCCGATTATATCTGCTGCGCCAAGCTTAAGCCCAAGAAGAGGGAAAAGTGCAAGCACAATAACAGCCTGAATTGTTGATATAATCATACCGCTCAATGCCTTCCCTACAACTATAGATATCCGAGATACAGGAGCAACAAGAATCTCTTTCATAAAACCAAACTCTTTATCCCAGATAATAGAGATTGAGGAGAACATTGCGCTGAATAGAATTGTCATTCCCAATATGCCCGGGAATATGAACTGCATGTATGAAACGCCGTCGACAGGAGGGACAAGCCTTGACATCCCCGCGCCGACAAGGAAAAGCCATACAAGAGGCCTTGCTATTGCAGAGACAAGCCTTGACCTCTCCCTCACAAATTTCTTAACTTCCCTTGCAACTATGACATATATAGCATTAAATTCCATTCAATCATGCCTCCTCCTGTACGCCCTAACCTCCTCTTTTATCGTATCCGTATCAGCGCCTTCCTCCTCTCTTATCGCCTTTCCTGTCAGTTTTAAAAAAACATCATTCAGAGTCGGCCTCTGGAGCCTCACAGACAAAACACTATCGCCGAGTGTCCTTATAAGTTCG
>JAHILQ010000072.1 GCA_018896985.1 Nitrospinota bacterium | reverse complement strand
GCCTCTGTATTGTCCTTCAATAAGACGTGCGTTGTTGCAGAGATAAGCTGTTTCCAGCAAACTCTCCCGTGTCTTTTCTTCACCGTCTATAGTCCATACCTTTGTCGCAGTCATCTTATTCTGAGTGAGCGTGCCTGTCTTATCTGTGCATATCACGGTTACAGAGCCGAGCGTCTCAACAGAAGTAAGGGTTTTGATTAATGCCTTTCTCTTTGCCATCCTCTGGCTTCCCATTGCAAGGGCAAGCGTTACCGTAGGAAGCAGTCCTTCAGGGATAAGGGCTACTGTTATCCCGATGGCAAATATGAAGTTGTTCCAAAAACTCCTGCCGATTAAAAATCCAAGCAGAAAAAATAACACGCCAACCACGGCAGCTATTACGGCAATAACTCTGGTAGTCTTCACAATCTCTTTTTGAAGAGGGCTGAGTCCTGCTTCTACAGCTCCTGTCAGATGCGCTATGCGCCCGAACTCTGTCTGCATTCCCGTTGCAAATGAGACCGCCCTTCCTGACCCGCTCTCAACTGCCGTGCCTGCAAAGACAATATTCGGACTCTCGATAAACTCTTCCTTATATGCATCATGCCTTCTCAGCATCGGCTCTGACTCACCCGTAAGAGGAGCGTTATTCACTCTCAACCCTGAAGTCTCTATGAGCCTTGCGTCCGCAGGGACTTTATCGCCCTCTGAAAGCAGGATGACATCGCCGTGGACAATATCACGCGCATAGATTTCTTTTTCTTTCCCATCTCTTAAAACCTTCACATAAAATGGGAGGAGTTTTTTTAATTCTTCAAGCGCCTTTTCAGCGCGGTATTCCTGAATAAAGGTGAACCCTGCATTAATGAATATGACAGCTATTATTGCTATGCCAAGGGTGAGCATCCCCTCGCCCGGATGGAGGTATTCAGACAAAAATGACATAAAGGCCGCAATCCAGAGGAGTATCGCTAAAAAATGAGTGAACTGTTTAAAGAATCTGATAGAGAGAGATTTTTTCTTTGCCTCTTTTATCTCGTTAAAGCCGAACTCGGAAAGCCGCCTTTTTGCCTCCTCTTCTGAGAGTCCCTGCTCTGATGTGACGAGTGTGCGAAAGACTTCTTCTTTTGTGAGATTATGAATTTTCATAAACTATCTTAGTTCTGTCATTGCGGCTTGTCCGCAATCCTTCCACCGTCTGTCATGCTGGCTTGTCCAGCATCTTTCAGAATGATTCCGAACAAGTCGGAATGACAAACCCAAGCGGGAATGACAGGAAGTGTATCCTTACTGATAGCCCCTCTTAGTAGCTATCAGTTATTTTCAGCTTAGACCTCATGTCTCGGCTTTAAAATTATCAGGTCGCACGGCGTATCCCTGAGAACTTCCTCAACAGGATTGCCTTTTAATATAGAACTCAGCATGCTCCTCTGGCTGGCTCCCATTATTATAAGGTCATGCCTCTTAGAGAACGCCTCTATCGCAATCATCCTGCCTATGCTTCCGGGAACAGACCTCCCCGCATGGGCAATCCTGTATCTCTTCATATGCTCCATAAAATCGGCGATGCCTTTGGGGAGTTTTTCTTCCCATTCAAGCGGCGTCAGATGAATTTCTCCATGAAAAAATTTTGACACTGTTTCCGGAGAGTGAAATATAAAAACCTCTGAGCCGAATGCCTGCGCGATCTTTGCCGTAAAATATGCCCTTTCTTCAACATGATCTATTCTTGCTTTTAGCGGGACAAGAATCTCTTTTGGATGTATCCTGCCTGTGTGCACCACCCTGACGATAGCCATTGAACAGGGGAGGCTGAGAGAAAGGCGTCTTGCAATAGTGCCTGCAAAAAACCTCCGTTCAATATCTTCCTTCCTTGTTGAGGCAAAGACAATATCTATCCCCTCGCCCCTTACAAGTTCGCCTATTTTCCTTACAGGGTCTCCTGTCTCTGTTATAGCCTCTATCTCTACGCCGATTTTTTCTGCCTCAAGAAATATCCGCTTCACCGCCTCCTCTGCCCTGTTAATTGTAGAGTCCGTCATTTCTTTCTCAGCGACAAAGCAGAGATAAAGCCTTGCCCCGCACATCCTTGCAAGATTCATAGCAACCCTTGCAGTAATCTCTGAGTTAAGGTGTTCATTCACTGCGGTAAGAATTTTCTTGTACATACAAAGATTATACTGCTGTTGAATTAGACTTCCAAATATTTTATTTTTATTGTATTTTGGGGAATACTGGTGGTGCGGAAAAATTCAACGAATAAAGGCTATGCGGCACAACGGCTGGATCTCAAAAAAAAAGGATGAGACAGATAACTGTCTCATCCTTTCCGCGTCTAAAATCCTAACCCTTCTGGATGTAAATATCCCATGAGCCTTTTGCATCGTCTTTTACCGACTCAAACTTATGACCATGCTTTTCGCACCATTTTGGAAGGGAATCTTCCGCTGATGCAGGCGCGTCACAGAGTATCTTCAATACCTGTCCGCTTAACATCTTCTCTACTGCCTTTTTTGTCAGCACTAACGGATAAGGACATACCCTGCCCATTACGTCAAGAACCTGATCCGGTGTTTTACTGCTTAATTCTCCCATTTAAAAACTCCTTTTTTATTAAAAGAATAATACGTGCTTTGCGTCTTCCATCGCTTTCTGTATCTCAGAAAACGGAGCAACCTTTATCTTCTTGTCAGCGCCCATATCTTCGGCATCAGGCATCAAATCCTCGGGAATGCCATACTTAGCAAGGTCTTCCTTACATACAAGCACATCAAGGTCAACAAAGAGACAATTTTTAAGATGGGTCTCCGTGCTTGTTACTCCGTATAAGTCCATTGCCTTCTGCCCCTTTTGAAGTCCAAGCACCCCTTCACCGACAAAACATAACGTCGGCGTTACTGTATCGCCATCCTCAAGCAGTATCTCCACTGTCTGATAGGCTATTGCATGGGTTATCGCAAGCCTTGATGTTTCTCCTTTATATTGAGGTCTCTGCACCACAAAGGCAAGTTTTACATCACCCATCTTACTCACCTCCTATCTGAAGCACTCTGTCCGAGGCGTGTATCTTTGCAAGATACCAGTGCATGGCATTCCACTGCACCTTCTCTATGCCCTCAGGTTTCTGAATGCCTCTTGCCACTGCGCAAGCCTCGCATGTGCATATTTCCACACCCTTTTCAATAAGCGCCTTTAAATGTTTCTCGCCTGTTGAATAGTCTTTTAAGTGTTTCTGGTGAGCCTTGACAGAACCGGCTGCATTGCCTGAAAACCAGATATTCACTTTATGTCCTTTATTTACTGCTGCCTCAGCAAGTTTCAGGGCAAAGTCATAACTCATTCAGATGTCAATTTAAAATCGCTGACAAATACAGCTAATTTCATACCGTTCCCTCCCATCGTTATGTTTTTTCTAAAGAAGAATTCTTACAGAGTTACATTTTATACCAATACGCCACTTTGTCAACCCCGTTAGAAAGTTTCGGACGTGTGAAGCGCTGCTTCTATCGGGGCTTGCTTTCTAACGGGGTCAAT
>JAHILQ010000009.1 GCA_018896985.1 Nitrospinota bacterium | reverse complement strand
TCTTTATGTCTTGCTATCTCTCTTCCGAGGAATATCTGCTCGTCTTTCTTGCCGAATGTCAGCGGCCCGAGCTTTTCGCTCATGCCCCATTCTGTAACCATCCGCCTTGCAAGTTCAGTAGCGCGTTCAAGGTCATTGCCTGCGCCTGTCGTCATATGCTTTAAGGCAATCTCTTCAGCAGCCCTTCCGCCAAGAAGAACTGCAAGCGCCTTTAAGAGATAGTCTTTTGAATATGTATATCTGTCATCAATTGGAAGCTGCTGTGTTACGCCGAGCGTCCTCCCGCGCGGGATGATGCTCACCTTATGGATAGGGTCTGTTCCCGGAGTAAGCTTTGCAACAAGCGTATGCCCTGCCTCATGATAAGCTGTATTCTTTTTCTCCGCATCGCTTATTATCATGCTCTTCCGCTCAACACCCATGAGAACTTTATCCTTTGCGAACTCAAAATCAGACATATCAACATTGCTCTTTGATTTCCTTGCGGCAAGAAGCGCTGCCTCATTTACAAGATTCGCAAGGTCAGCGCCTGAAAATCCCGGCAACCCTCTCGCAATAACTTCAAGGTTAACGTTTTCATCTAACGGTATATTCTTGGTATGCACCTTCAATATCTCGAGCCTTCCCTTAATATCAGGCACAGGCACGACAACCTGCCTGTCAAATCTGCCTGGCCTTAGAAGCGCCGGATCAAGCACATCAGGCCTGTTGGTGGCTGCAAGGATTATCACGCCCTCGTTCCCTTCAAAACCATCCATCTCAACCAACAACTGATTTAATGTCTGTTCTCTTTCGTCATGTCCGCCGCCGATCCCTGCTCCCCTGTGACGGCCGACAGCGTCTATCTCATCAATAAAGATTATGCACGGCGCGCTTTTCTTTGCCTGTTGAAACAAGTCCCTTACACGTGATGCGCCGACTCCGACAAACATCTCAACAAAGTCAGAGCCTGATATTGAGAAAAACGGCACTCCTGCTTCTCCTGCAATTGCCTTTGCAAGCAGGGTCTTTCCTGTGCCCGGAGCGCCTACAAGAAGCACACCCTTGGGCATTTTGCCTCCGAGTTTTGAAAATTTCTGGGGCGACTTGAGAAAATCTATTACCTCCTGAACCTCTTCTTTTGCTTCTTCTATCCCTGCCACATCGGCAAAGGTTATCTTTACAGCCTTATCAGACACCAGCTTTGCCTTGCTTTTCCCGAACGACAGCGCCTTATTTCCTCCGGTCTGCATCTGCCGCATAAAGAATATCCATATGAGCACAAGAAATATTATAGGCCCCCATGAAAAGAAGAAATTAATATACCACGGATTCTGGTCAGCCGGCTTTGCGGTAATCTTCACTCCTTTTGCTTTCAAATCCTTCACAAGGTCAGGGTACTCAGCCAGATATGTTTTAAACTTTTTCCCTTCCCTCAAACGTCCTGTTATATGGTTTTCCGTTATAACAACCTCTTCAACGCTCCCTGCGTCAAGCTTTGCTATGAATTCGGAGAATATCATCTCCTCTTCGACACTCTTCGGCGCGCTCAGGAGATTAAAGAGGAGTATTGTCATCACTATCATCAGCATCCAGACAAAGACATTTCTATACTTGTTCAAACCTTCCTCCTTGGATATATTCCCGATATTTTACCACATTATCTAAAAGCTCAGCACATCATCAATTTTCACGATACTTTTTTGAACTTCCACCAGCTTCTTAATCCCGTCTCCTGCCAGGTCTATAAGCCTGTCAAGCGTCTTTCTTGAAAATGGAATCCCCTCTGCAGTGCCCTGCACCTCAACAAGATTCCCGCTGCCTGTCATAACGACATTCATATCAACCTCTGCCATGGAATCTTCTGCATAACTCAGGTCAAGAACAGGCTGTCCATTCACAATGCCGACACTAACAGCCGCAAGATAATCTTTTAACGGCATCCTTTCCAGTATCCCGTTTTTAAGAGCATTTCTGAGCGCATCCGCAAGACAGATAAATGCGCCTGTTATACTCACAGTCCTTGTACTGCCGTCTGCCTCTATTACATCGCAGTCTATCCATACCGTCCTTTCACCGAGCATGCCAGGGTCAACAACTGACCTTAATGCCCTTCCTATAAGCCTCTGTATCTCGTGCGTCCTTCCGCCAATCCTTCCCGTGCTTGACTCGCGCACTATCCTTGTATGAGACGACTTTGGCAGCATTGAATACTCTGCTGTAACCCATCCTTTTTTCTGATCCTTCAGGAACTGAGGGACTTTTTCTTCTATTGATGCCGTGCAGATAACCCTTGTGTTTCCCATCTCAATAAGCACAGAGCCATCCGCTGTCCCTACAAATCCCCTTGTGATTTTCAATTTTCTCAAGTCTGTGTTTGCTCTATTGTCAATCCTCATCTATCCTCCGTCTTGCGTTTATGGCGTTATTGCGTTATAGAGTTATTGCGTTTATTTTTTCTTATCGCTATAACGCTCAACGCTGCACGCTATAACTCTATTTTCTCTATCCGTTCTATCTTCTGCTGAAGAAATCTTTCTCCTACTTTTACAAATCGTTCAGGAGAGTCTGTGACATAGAATCCCCTTGACGGTCTTTCCTTAACCCTTCTCTCCATGCCGTCTTTTTTTAATATCTCGGCTGTTCTCTTAGCTGTCTCAACAGCAGAATCAATAAGCCTTATATCAGAGCCCATAACCTCTGAAATAACCTTTTTGAGCAGGGGATAATGAGTGCACCCTAAAACAAGCGTATCCACACCCTCCTCTTTCACTTCTCTTAAGTATTTTTCCGCAACCATCATTGCAATTTCTCCTTCTGTCCACCCTTCCTCAACCAGAGGGACAAAGAGAGGGCATGGAAATCCGAATACCTGAATACTGTCGTCAATCGCCTCTATTGCCTTTTTATATGCGCTGCTTTTGATAGTCGCCTCTGTTCCTATTACGCCAATTTTTTTATTCCTCGTGCCCTTTACCGCCTCGCATGCGCCCGGCTCTATAACGCCGATAACCGGAACAGACACGCTTTTCCTTATTGCTTCAAGACTGACAGAGGATGCGGTATTGCATGCGACAACAAGAAGTTTTATGCCCTTTGACGCGAGAAACTGCGCATTCTCAAAAGAATACCTTGTCACGGTTTCGGGTGACCTTATGCCGTAAGGCACTCTCGCCGTATCTCCGAGATATATTGTGTTTTCATCCGGCAATACTCTGAAAATTTCCTTGAGGGCAGTAAGCCCGCCTACTCCGGAATCAAAGACTCCTATAGGACTGTTATTATTTATCTCATTCATCGGGAGCTAAAATTATTCTCCTTGTCTCCTGTTCGCCTCAGTGAATCAGACAAGTCTGAAGAAACTATATCCTTTAACGGATGAGAAAGATATAAATGCCCTCCGAGGCTTTCCATCTCTCTCCCCTCAATCAATATTTTCACATCGGTTATATCATACACATTAGATATAAGGCTCTCATATAACCCTCTAAGCAGCAGAAACTCTGCTGCCGCATCGCCGCCGAAGTTTCTCCTGAATTCATCTGACAGGTCAACATAGAGCATACCGTCATCACCCCTGTATAAGCCTATAAGCTTTGCATCTTTTGGTATTTCTGAAACGCTTACGTTAACAGGGCCTTTAAGAAATTCGCTTATCACTGCCTCTGCAACGGTCATCTGAATTGTCTTCCTCTGAACCTTCCTCTCCTCCATCTGTAATCTTCCACCTGCAGGATAGTAGATTCTGAGAGTGAACATATCTTCTATCGCTCTGCCAATTTTTTCTTCAGTCTCTTTAGCAGGCAATGCCTGCGAAGGAAACTTTTTTGAGAAATAAAAATAGCCTCCTGTCATGCCTGCCGCAAAAAGCAGGAGGAAGACCGGTATCCACAAATATTTTTTATTGGCCATAATAAGAAAATCCTTTTACCATTGCCTCTGCAAGCCTTGCGCGGGTCTTCTGGTCATAATTCATAACCTTAAATGACGGAATTTCTATTAAGACAGCAGGCGCAGCCGCAGAATTAAGTATTGGCAGGGGCATCTCTCTTCGTATGACATTAAGATTAAATTCCTCTTTTACTGCCTTTGATATTCCATCGCCAAGCGCCCTGCTTTTCTGCAAATATCTCTGCTGCCTCAAACTTAAAGAGTACAAAGCCGCTGCAGGGTCATAACCAGTATCGCTGATATTTGGAACGTATAAAGCAAAGCCCTCTCCTGATGAAACATGGATGCTTACAAATATTTCAGCCATCTTCTGGTTAGCAAACACTGCCCTGTCTTTGATAGACATAAACTGGTCACTCTTCCTCGTAAGAAAAACCTTTTTGCCCTTTTTTGTAAGCAAACTTTCAATCTCCCTCGCAATAGAAAGAACAATATCTTTTTCTTTAAAATCATCGCCTGCAATGCCGGAATCATATCCTCCATGCCCCGGATCAATGACATAGATTCTCTGCGCCAGCACAACATCTGACTGCGGTTTTATATCTGCCGCTCGTAGAGTCGAGTCTACGACTGCCTTTGGCGCTATGTCTATCACAAACCTCGCAGGAGAAGAAAGCCTCATAACCTTTATATCAAAAGGCTCCTTGAGATTAACGGTAAAGATTCTTTCCTTTATTGAAGTATCCATATCAATGCCTTTCCTTGAAGCAATGTTGAAGGCTGAAGGGAACTCAACATTTAGCTGCAGGCCTGATACAGCGGCATTTGCCTTCTTCAGGAATGCTTCTTCAGACTCAAACACAAGGCGAAGGCCTCCGTCCTGTTTGCTTGTCCTCATATTTACATCAGTCTTCGGCTGAGCAAAAGCAGCAGCAGCCATCACAAAAAAGACTGCAGCGATAAACGCTGATTTTTTCATAATATATACATTCTCCATATATGGAGAATGTTTTGCAACCTTTCACCGGGTCAAAACTACAGACAGGATTAGCTTTCGCTTTCTGCAGATATTTTTCTGTCGTTCTAAGGCTCATTCCGCTACAGCCGCAAAACTCACCCTTCGGGTTCAGACAGTTGCGGCTGTGGACGTTCCATTCGCCAAGAACGAAAACGAAAAATCTCTAATGTCGCTCAAGCCTATCCTGTCTGTAGGCAGATATTAATTTGACGAGTAATGTTGACTTGTTCAGGCAATATCAATTATTTTATATCTTAGTTAGTATTAAGTTTCTTATTGCTGTCTGCTGAATACTGATTACTTGTTTTGGGGAGTCGTCCAACGGCAGGACGGCAGGCTCTGGATCTGTTTATAGGGGTTCGAATCCTCTCTCCCCAGCCAGATGGTCCCATCGTCTAGCCCGGCCTAGGACGTGGCCCTCTCAAGGCTAAAACACGGGTTCGAATCCCGTTGGGACCGCCAACAAAATCAATGAGTTACATTGATTCAGCTTGCCCAAAGTCTTCCGGTCGTGATAATTTCGTGCGATTACGCTATAACCTGACAGCCAGTTTGAGAAATTGTAACAGGCAAAATGAGAAAAAACACCTTTTTGACCCCATTCAGGCGGCCTTTAATGGCCATTTAAACCCTTAATAATTGGTTATTATCAACAAATTGCCGAGATTATAGATATTCTCATTAACGACCCCGAGACGAAAAAGTATGTCTTAAAAATCTTAAAAGGGCGCACGGCCATTAAAGAAGCTATGGAAGGTCTTTCGGGTCTTTCCGATAAAAAATAACCATTACAGACCTCAAACCTTTTTTCTACTACTGTTTTTCAAATGGAAGGTTTTATTTGTGTAGAATAAATTCATTCCAATAATCAGCAAAAAGTCCCCGAGAAATATCCTCGGGCCATTTATTATGTAATTTATAAATTTCTATAGTGATTTCTTTCTTCCCAATTTTAATTTCCTCAGCATATCCTTCTTTTAGACCAATCATTGCTTTTACAATTGGGAAATTATGAGAATATCGACCTAAAATAAAATCTTCATCGCCATGACGAACTATTTCAATGACATATCGAGGCTCCCCAAGCTCAGACAATATCTTGAATTCTACTATTGAAAAAATACTCACAACAGATGTGTTTGGAGGAAAAACATCAACTATTTCATGCATTGAGAGAGTCGAATTGATACTTTCTATGTAAACTTGTATAGCATGCTCTTTAGTAAGGTTGTCATAATATTCTGGTGGTGCAAGGACACGAGGATCACGGGTATTTTCATAGCTCTCATTTGTCACTTTTTTTGCCTTCTTCAATTCTTCATTCAGTTTTACAAGTTTACTATAAAGCTCATTACACTTCTCCTTGGAAATAGGATAACGCAAATGATTCCCCCTTATTTTATTCATTAAAAATAATCAATGAGTTATTTTATTTAAAATCCCTCCATAATACAATAATCCTTGTCGATAAAGCTTTTCATTTTTGAGACCCGACAATAAGCCGCTTTTTTTCTTTTTTGGTCTTGTCCACTATTAACCTCTCTTTTTCTGTTTATAGCTCCTCTTTACAAGAATAGGTAGGGATGCAGACAAATCGGATATATATGGGGTTTTACTTAAAAGTCCTTGGCGCCTGGCCTTATTTTCCTCAGGATTTTTTTAAAACATCCGTCATACTACGGATAGTTCCCAATGTGCCCGCCGTGCGTATAACCTCAGATGGACCATCCAACTTGATAGAGCTTAGTAAGATTAGTAATATAACTAAACACCCAAAGTTGACATACTCCCCGCCCTGAAGGACGGGCTTTACGGTGCTTTTCGGGTAACATTTATTGTGAGTCAATTCGTTAATAAAAGTAGTTGTTATGAAAACATGGTTATATGGTATACTGGTATAAAACCATAATAATGGAGGCATCTAATGGAATTGGTAAAGGTAGCTTCGGGGAGAAGAATTGTATTGCCGAAATCTCTGGATATAAAAGAGGGCGATATTCTTGAGTTAGAAGAAAAAGAAGGCGAGATTGTTTTAAAGCCTGTTGCTGTAATCCCAAAATCTCAGCAGTGGTTCTGGCAGAAAGAGTGGCTTGGCAAGGAAAAAGAAGCCTCAAAAGATTTAAAAGAGGGCAGATACAAAGACTTTAAAAAAGTGGGCGATCTTCTTAAGGATTTAAAAGATTGAATATCAGACGCTCTGACAAATTCAGGGGTGATTACAAAGTCCTTCCCGCCGATACCCAATTGCTTGTTGATAAAAAACTCAAGCTTTTGATGGAAGGCTTTGGGAAAGGGAAGGCACAGCCGTCATTAAGAATAAAAAAGATACAGGGAACAAATAATCCTGTGATATGGGAAATGAGCATTACAATGGGTGTAAGGGCAACCTTTTCGATAGAGGGTAATATGATTGTTCTCAGAAGACTTGGAGAGCATGATAAGACATTAAAAAAACCGTAAGTAGAAACAAGGAAACTTCTACGTTCCCGTCTTTTTTCCTTCCTCAATCCCCATATAATGCCCTCCTATCCCTCTGCCGACTCTATCCTGAAATGATATGAGGCGTTACTACTTTTTACCGGGAGGCGGCTGAGAAGCGACTTATTCGGAGCTGAATAATGACCGTTAGTAACAGTTAGTAATGGTTAGTAATCATAACCGCAAATCCATCCGCCATACTGCGGAATTTTATCCCTCATACTACGAATCATATTGCCGATATAAAACTCTCGTTCAAGGTCGCCCTTGCAGTTAATTAGTATTATGACATTGTGGGTCCAGCCTATTTCTCTCACCAATGGTGAGAGTTTTTCATTCCGAGCATCCCTCACATGACAAATCAACTTCTTAAAGGTGCCAAGACCATAAACCCCTCCGAAGTAGCGGCCCGGTTCAATTCCTTATCAAACGAGGAAAAAGCCAGGTCAATATTATTATCTCTGATTTTTAAAAGTTTTAACGCCGAAAGATGAATGGCGTCAAAGGCTGGGATAGATACTCGGACGCCTGAGGGAAGGGATCAATTCGCTACACGGTGTGTGTCGGATGTTACGAGGAACTCATCGGAACCTGAAAATCAATCCGCCAGGATCAATTAACTCAACCCTCCCCTTCCTGGATATCACATTTTGTGATATCCCTTGACAAAGCTTAGTAAGATTAGTATAGTTAGTAATATGAGTAAACACCCGAAGGTAATCGTAATAGCGAATAGCAAAGGCGGGCCCGGGAAGTCCACCATTGCATGTAATTTGGCAGTCGAGGCCTCCCGGGAAAAGAAAAAAGCGCTGCTAATAGATGCAGATGAGCAGCAGAGCTCTCTTAACTTTCGTTCCGCCAGGGCCGAAAATGAAACACTTCTACAGTTTCAGGCCGTCAGCATCGCAAAAAATACCATCCACAAAGACATCGGCTCATTTACCGATTTTGACTACGTTTTTATCGATGCCGGCGGGCGTGACAGCGCAACACTGCGCAGCGCTATATTAAGCGCTCGCCCTCTCCTTCTTATACCTGTATTGCCATCTCAATATGATATTTGGGCAACGGCTAAAACAATAGAGATACTGGAAGAGGCGCGCAGCTTTATGCCCATTAAAGCGGTCCTGCTGCTTAACCAGGTGAACCGTAATACCACGATTGCAAAGGATGCGCTGGATGCGCTGCAGGAGTTTAAACTGCCTGTGTTGGATACAGAGATATGCCAGCGGATCGCTTTTAAGCGCGCCATAACCGAGGGGAAAGGGATATCCGAATATGAGCCGGCCGGCAAGGCAGCTGCAGAAATAAAAAATCTATGGAAGGAGGTAAAAGAAAAATGGTTATGACAGTAAAAGTTAAAAAGGGAAAAGACATTGAAAAATTTATCTCAGGCGCCGCGGCGGATAAAAATCTGGCGGATGAGACTGAGCAAAAAACGTTTTTACTCAGGATAAAAAAATCGCTCTGGAAGGCAGCAAAAATAAAAGCTCAGCAAGACGAGGTATCACTGCACGATTGGATTATAGATGCTATAGCACAGAAGCTTGGTTAACATAACTAAGCTTAGTAAGCTAAGTTATGCGTCAAGACCATTTGACATCCTTCCTCTTCCCGCAAATCAAACACTCATATCCTTTCCGCCCATATATAAATCCGGAAACGTACATTGAGTATGGATGTCTCAATGACCAATAGTGTTTCAGATTATGGATACAAAAAAACATACGAACACGCTGAATTAAACAATCAAGGCGACTCGGCATAGCCTCGTCGCTTTTCCATGGAAGTTGTTTTATAGTCATTGGTCGTCTCCTCGCGCCTTAACCATACGGTGCATAAATAAAGAAACACAACTTTATTTATCCTAAAAGCACTTCTAAAATGCCTCTTCTTGACGGCTGGGGTGAAGGAAAGCCCCCTGATAAGCTAACTCTTACAATATGTTTAACATGCGCTGTCACTTCTTCAGATTCTTTAAATAATTCAACAAAGCTCTTCTCATAGTTAGACTCCTTAAATGATATTTCTTTCTCCTTATCCATTTATATCATCCCCATAGTAAAAGTTTCTCTTTTTGAATATTTCAATTCATATATTTGCACGGGCAACCTCAAAACTTATCTACAATATAGCAGAATCTTCACCATTGTCTTATTATTGCTTTGCCTTTATTCTCTGAAAAATCTGGCGCTGCATAAGCAGCTATATAATTGCTTTTTTTTGACTGTTTTTGTAGATCTCTTAACAGAGAAAAAATAAAGGCAACAGCAGACCCGCTTATTACAATAATATAATCCATTATATCCTCCTTATAACCTGTTAGCTTTTTATCCTTATAACCCGATAACCAATCGCCGAGATTTTCCCTCAAAACTTATTTACAATATAGCAGAATCTTCACCATTGGTTCAATTCCTATGTTCCGGATCATCAACAAAACAGCTTGTGCCCTCTCGCAGCAGATCGAAAATATTAATATCCCCGACCTTCAATCTTTCATCATCTTTTTCCAGTTTATTGAGTTTTTTAATTACCTCTTTAACGGACATAACACCTCATCAAATTTTCTTATGTATGGCAATATCTCACTTTGAACTTGTTCATAAATAATATATGGCTTTTCTTCTTCATCTGAAGATTCCTTACATAAATGATCCTGCTCTTCGATGTAAAGTAATTTTTTATCGATAATCCGAAAATGATTTAAAAGAGCCTCTGGTCCGACCCCTTTAAAAAGCTCTATAATTTTATTTTTGTGTAAGTCTTCCAAAGCATTTTCACCCCCTGAGTTGTCAAGGGTGTCCTTTTCCACAAGAATATCTATTTTCACGCTCCGGTTGTGAGCCTCTTTGAACGCTTCAATCACATCACTATCATTATAGACCTTTGCAAATCCGCTACTACTAAAGATTCTTACGCTTTTTCCAGCTTTACTGAAATGGTTAATAATAAGTTCTCGTGCTTTTTGTGGATTATTTCTGCCTTTAGTTATTTTAGATTTACTTCGTTTATAGCTGATTAGAAGCTGAGTACACGAACCAATTACAGCTATAGCCACTAATAAGGGCATCCAATTTAACATTTCTCATTACTCCTAAGTGACTCCAAAACGGCTTGTGCCCTCTCGCAGCACATCAAAAATATCAATATTAAATTTTTTCATATTTTCTGTTTCACTTTTTAACTTCAAATCTCCCCTTTCAAAATCCTGCAACGAATCCTATTTGCTGTTCCATGGGACATATTCAGTTGGTTGAGTTAAATGCTTGCTTTACTCGGTCTGGCACTTCAACCTTAACCCTAGCATTTCTATCCAGTGGATCAACAAAAACAACATCTTTCAATTGACCGACTCTTCTTAGCCGCTCAAGCCCACAAGCTATTCTAAAGGCTGACACAGCTTCTGCCACTTCTTTTTCTGATAGTTTAATTGAATTTGTTTCGTTTATGATGCATTCCCGGGCCCCAAGTAAAAGAACAACCGCCTCCACGAGATCTTGAGATGGCTCATTATCTTGGGATTCGCATAATTTATTCATGATGTAGTCTGGTAGTTTCTTAATATCAGGTTTAAATGGATCAATTTTACCAGCCATTAGCATCTTCGATAAATCCATAATTACTTCACTATCTGTCATATTATTTCTCCTATTAAAGCAAAATGGAATCCCTGTTCATTTTAAAAGAATCGGCTCTTTTCTTCCGCCTTTTCCAGTTCTAAATTTCATAAGAAAGTTACTCCTTACGATACTTCCAATATTCAATCGCCATCACGGGGATAGCAAATGCCGCACCGATATATCCGAGGGCAAGTATGATTTCTGGTTTCAGCCAGCCTTGCGGTATCAACTTTGCAATGACGAGTACCAGCGCAAACCCAATAAAAAGAAGGCAAAGAAAAATACAAATGGACTGCAAAGCAAGTCGGCTAATAACCGGTTTTACTGCCGCCGAATTAGCCTCTGTCATCTTTCCCATAGCGTCACCTCCATTTTTTAATATTAAACATAGCGAAAACAGCAAGGGAAGTCAAGGAGAGGGTTTAAACACAATCCTCTTCATTCCGTCCTCCTATTTTTTAAGGGCTGCCTATGCAGCCCTTTATATAAGAATGCATTTTCAGGGAGATTTTTTGTGGATTTTTAAAAGTTGAACTTTTTTTTAAAAAAGTGATATGTTTCGGGTGTGAGAAAACTGATAATAATTGCATTAATGCTGTTCTGCCATGCCTGCGCTACAACTCAGAATACAAGCGAAAGCGGCTGGGAAAAGTGCGAAAGAAATACAAACCTTGCAGGAATGACGTCTGGGCTCGGAGCAATCATTAATCTATTCTGCACTGGCGCTGCTACGATAGATAGAGCTGTCAAAAGCGAGCCGAAAGAAAATCAAGAAGAAGAAAATAACGATAAAGAAAAGGAAAGGGCTCTCACTAAGCAGATCCCTTAATGGTTATATCCCCGGTATCAGTTTTGCCAAAGTTTTATATTACTCCTTACAGACTATCAGTAAAAAAAGGGGGTATATTATGAGACGAGACTTTCAGCCGGTGCATCCCGGTGTAATACTTAGAGAGATTATAGAGGAATTGGGCATCTCTCAAGCAAGGCTTGCACATGACATTGCCATATCGCCCATGAGGATCAGTTATATTATTAAAGGTTCTCGGCCTATAACCGGAGATATTGCACTTAGGCTTGGTAAATATTTTAGGCAGTCTCCGCAATTCTGGATGAACCTTCAGTCCAACTTTGACATACAGACGGCACATGAGAGGATTAGAAAAAGCCTAAATAGGATTCAGCAGTGTGTTGCGGGGTAAGACAGCATAACTCATTTTTCCCTTAGATAAGCTCTTTTCCAACAGGTCGCCCGAAGTCAACCTCGCTGTGTCTATTCTGCGGAGTAATTGCCTTAACAAGCTCTTCTAAGGAATATTCTTTTTCCCCTTTCTCCACAATGTTGTTCCTCCCCTAAAGCAAAGGGGTATCTCCTCTCATTTCAAAAGCATTATCTCGTTTTTTCCTTGTGAATCCCAAAATAGAGGAGGTCTCTTCCAGAAAATCAAGGTAGCTGTCAAAGTCCGCCTCAGCACTTCTTGTTTGCCGGCTCTCTGAAATAGCATCCATATCTTTTCCAAGCGAAGCAGGGTTCACGTCACTTAATAAATTTACGGATTTTTTCATATTAAATTCCTGCCATATCCTCATGATATGACGCCATACTCAATTCTGATGAGCAGATTTTCTACCTTCTCAGTGCCGGCCTCAGTAGAAAGAAGATCTGATGGCACCTTTCCCCCAGTGATAACTGAGGCGAGTGCATCCATTTTCTGGCGTTCTCCTTACTCTCCAGAACATCTGCAGCAAGAGCAAATATTCTTGCTGCCCAAAATCGACTGATATCACAATTTTTGATATCCAAAATTTTATTTTCTTTCTCTATTTATAAATTCGTACAACATAGAGTGTAAGCGTTCAGCATCTTCGCGCCGCAATATCCAGCAGTCCCAATGCCCATATTTGCATTTATATCCGAATACATATTTTACAGCTACCCATAGACGCTTATACCACCGTTGCCAATCATTGAGAAATATACTGGTATAAAGTTCATCGTCCTCTTTATTGAGAACAAACCGTAAAGTATGCTCAGCCCCCCCGCACTGACATTCAAAATAATGAGAACCATCTAACATATACCCCTCCCTTATTATAATCTAAACCCTCTTTGCCGTAACCCCTCATATAGGACTATGGCTGCCGCATTTACTACATTTAGCGCTTCAACATCCGCTGCCATGGGAATATAAACCACTTCATCCATTAACTGTCTTTTTTCTTTAGATAGACCGCATGCCTCAGTCCCAAACACAAAAACTGTCGGCTGTTTATAATCTACCTCTGTATACAGTTTTTTGCTTCCGGGAGATGTCCCTACGATTAACTTGCCTTCTGCCTTTAACATTTCAATTAGTTTTTTAAAGTCTCTTTCGTAAGTCAGGTTAATAATGTTCTCGTAGCCTACAGCAGCAAGCCGCGCCTTCCTGTTTTTATAGTCTACGCTATTACCTGTAAAGTATAGCTTGCTCCCGGTCGGTAGCACATGCCAATCGTATTATGACCCCTACGTTTATTGGTTTTCGGGTGTTATCAAATATGATATCGAACATCTGAAACGCAACCTGACCCTTTGGGATGTCACAAATTGTGATATCCTAAATTTTATTTTCCTTCTCCATGTGAACGCGATATGGAGAATTTAAAAAAGCCCGCGAGAAAACCGCCAGCAGCGCCTATTTTGTGTAACATGTCTGGAGTGGATTTAATACCGAATGTATTCAGCCGATCTATAATCCATGTACCCAGAAAGGTGAATGAGAGCAACCAGCCTGTAAAGGCGCCTATTATTACGCCCATAATGATATGAATGAAGAGAAAGGCCATAAATAAAAAGGACATCGTCAGCCATGCGCCTATTGCAGCTACCCAGTCAGTTTTATTATACTGGTTATTCATTATGCGCTAAAAACCATCTCAGATTTTAAGATTATCTTATCAAAAATATCTGCAAGAGTCTCACCGCCCTTTTTATCCCCGAAATTTGCTACGGCTTTTCGTGTTTCTTGATCCAACTCAAAACGAAAGGCAGGTCCATCTAAGCGACTGCGGTCTGCCCTTTTATAGCGTAGAAGATCTTTGAAAAATCTCCGGGCAAGAATCTTGTGTTGGGTAATCTTTTAAAACACCAATCTTCAGACCCTTTAGGGTGGGGTTTCTCAATATAAACATAGTCATAGTCCACTACCCTGAAATGGTGCTTAAAAAGCTCCTTGTTCGCAAAAGCCAAAAATACTTTGTTTGCACATGGAATAACATCAATTTTTGTTGAGACGGACGGCTCATCTTCTAAAATCATTTCGACGGCTACTCCCTTTTCCGATGCGCTTTCTAACGCCTCTTTAACAGGTGGGATGCTATAAATATCGTTTTTGCCTCCGTATATCAGGATTCGTTTTTTAGCGCGGGCTATATCTTCAAGGATCACTTCTTTGGCCTTTTCCACATTGTTGCATTCCCATTGGCTTGTAAATTTATAGATCCTTCTCCATTCTATAATAAATGGAGCTACCATAACTATAAATATCGCTATTATAAATATTAGATTTAACATTGCCTTCCTCCTTCTATGCAATCTTTAACAGGGCTAACCAATGAACCGTAAAAATCATCATTAAGGCTACCAGACACGATTCGAATATCCTCCTTGCGTTTTCCAGCTTCCTGAATAAGACTGGCAAAGAGAATTTTGGAATGCTCGCAGGAAGTGTTATAAATCATTTGAGAGCTTTGTTTCCTCCTGCATTTAGCAACAAGATGATAAAAGTCGTCCGCTGCAGGATCGTAAATGGCTTTTAAGATGTCCTTATACCTCTCCATTTTCATTTTAATTTTTCTGCATAATCTTATCACTATCTCATTTCGTGATATGATTATCTTATCAGCCACCGATGTGCTCCCACTGTGAATCAGGACCTCTGCCAAAGAAAACTGAAACAAAAATTAATATAAATATTTTCTTAAACATATATCTACTCCTATTTTTTAATATTATCATAATACTTCTGCACCTTATCGCTTACGTCCTGCTGCACTGCTGTAGGCCCCGCTCCATAAGTCATCGAGAAACTTCCGGTATGGCAGAATAGTGATGCCTTCCACGGTTCTCGCACGGGCTTCCAGACTGATACAGAGATAGCGTTTCAGCTTCTTCTCCTCTGCCAGCGCACGCAGGGATTTAAGGTCTTGAGAAGATACATTCTCTTTGGCCTTCACCTCGATGGCGGTATGATCACCGAGTATAAAATCGACCTCAAACCCCGATGTGGACCGCCAATAACTGAGTGGCTCGGCTGAGACATAATCGCTGTAGCTTCTTAGTTCATGCAGAAAATAGGTCTCAAAGGCTTCGCCGAATTCAGGGGTGCCCGGCATAAATGCTCTCCCCTGCAGCGTTGCCGCCACTCCGACATCAAAAAAATAGTACTTCGAGGAGACCAACGGCTTTCGTTTCACTGAACTGCGCCATGCCGGAAGTTCATGAATCACAAGGGTATCCTTGAGTATCTCGAAATACTCATAGACAGTAGTGCGGGGAACCTGAGCATCGTTTGCGACATTCGTGAAGTTGACGATTGTGCCGTTACAGAGGGCTGCAACCTTGAGGAAGCGGCTGAAGGCTGGCACATTCCTGGTAGCCCCCTCAGCTATGATCTCCTGCTGCAGATAGGAACCTGTATAGGCCTGAAGGTCGGCGCGGGGATTGTCAGAGAAATAAATCGAAGGAATCAATCCACATTTAAGTGCACGAAATAAGTCGAACTGCTGCCCGAGCTCTCTGTAAGTGAGGGGATGCAGATACTTCGTGCGGGCCCTGCCGCCAAGCAGGTTCACGCCGCCGCGCCGGAGCTTCCGGGCGCTCGATCCGGTAAGCAGGAAGCGAATCCTGCGATCTTCAATCAGCCTGTGCACTTCATTGAGCAGAATGGGCAGACGCTGTATTTCATCAATAACCACAAAACGGTTCTTGGGAGTCAATTCCTGAGCAAGACGGCCGGGATTCTGGCTCATCGCCAGGAATACCGATGTGTCCAAAAGGTCATAAACCTTCGCATCCTTCAGGGTATGGCGAATAAGCGAGGTTTTCCCTGTCTGGCGTGGCCCGAGGAGAAAAAGGGATTTCTTCTCCAGAAGCGCCGGCAGATTCAGCACCCGGTCTATATAAAGGTTATCAAGGCTTTCCTGTTTCGTCGCCATATTCGTCATATATGATTGCATATGACGACAGTAATGTCAACCCCAAGTTTAAAAACTCGGGCTTTTCAGCCAAGGGTTTGTGAAGTTTTTATATGTGAACTTTCGTGCGGGCACTATAATTATAGTAACTCTTTAAAAGGAGAAAATCAGGGCATAAAAAAGCCCCGTGATAAAATCGTGATAAAACCATAACTATAAAAAGCTATTGTTGTAAAAACATAAACAACTCTTGACAGTATGAAGCCCTTGATAATGTTAAATTTACTGGTATTTTCAAGCCTTGTTAAGTCCCACTAACCACACTCTCAAGGCTAAAACACGGGGTCGAATCCCGTTGGGACCGCCAAAGAAATCAAGGAGTTGCAGCTTGTGACCCCTTTTTCATTTTCTTTGGATTGCAGCAAAATTGTAGCAGAGGTAAGCTTTTGTTTCGAAGAGGTCACATTGAAAATATGGAAAGTGTCCTTAGTTTTTTCTTGAAAAGAAAATTAGACAAATTCAAATAGCCGGGCTCTATTAATTAGAAACTCATTATACTTGGGATCAAATAATCTAAGATATTCAACAATATCAAAAACTGAAAGTTGCCCATTTGAAGAAGGCGTATCAATATAACCATAAGTCATAAGAGAACCTATAATAGGATTAATAATTCGGGAAATAGAACCTATACTTCCTAAAGAAATAGTGATAAGACCTTTATCCTTATTTTTTATAGTAAACAATATGAGCTTGCTCAAATCTTCCTTGTTTTTAGCCATAACTGCTATTTTTATTACATCCGCTCCATAAGCCTTTGCATCTGTAATGAGCGTCATTAACATATCATCTTCAGGCGTTTTGGCATGGTTATGGTAAGAAGCAATCAATAATTTTTCCTTACAAAGTGACCGGATTCTTTTTAATAAATTGGGGGAGCTCAATTCAATATCTATAGAATCAACAAAAGGAGCAATCTCTTTAAATATTTCAAATCTTTTATTATCATCAATAGATATAGCACCCCCCTCTTCCAGAGAGCGCACAGTTGCAATTAACGGCTTACCATAAGTTTGCTTCAATGATTCGATAAATTTTAGGATAGAATTAATTTCTTGCGATTTAAACCTATCAATTCTAATCTCGAAAATATCAACTTTATCCACTATCTCGGTTGAAAGGTTTAAATTACCAGATACCGTACCGACTACTACAGGTATGTTACCTAACGCAATTTCGCCAATTTTCATATTTTTTCCTTTCAAATAAAATAATATATATTATACCTTAAAATTATACCTTAAAAAGCAAAAAAAGTTTATCAGAGTAAGAATAAATTGTCAATATATTTTTAAAGTCTTATATACAAGCTTTATGTGAAGCAGTATTTGTTAGTAAAATCAATTGGTTACGATTAAATATTGAGCAGACACTTGTTTTAAAGAAGATGGGAAGTCTTTCACGTGGCGACTTAATTTTATTGGCGTCCCCAGCGGGATTCGAACCCGCGTTACTGCCTTGAAAGGGCAATGTCCTAGGCCGGGCTAGACGATGGGGACACATGGTGAGCCGCGAAGGATTCGAACCTTCGACCCACGCCTTAAAAGGGCGTTGCTCTACCAACTGAGCTAGCGGCCCTCGAAAAATAGATTTGTAGAATACAATTATTTTGATTTCATTGTCAACTTCAGGCTGAGTAAAATTGTATCCTGCCGAATGCCTCATAAAAAATTCAACATTTCTTACTGAGGGAACCTTGCAACACCCATAATCAAAATTTATTGATTCATTTCTATTTCTGCATTGACAGTCTTTCTTTTGCTGTGCTAATTTTAAAATCCATATCTGAAAGGATTTTTGTATGGAAAAAACTCTTGAAAAGATTCTGAAAAAAACGCCGGTTCAATAAAAAAGCGCAATGCCTGGGGAAGCTGACGGGAAGCTGACAGCCTAAGTGTTTAATTTAAGGGAGAAAATATGGAAGAGAAAAAAGATGTTAAAAGTTACGATTGATGGGAAACTAATAGAAGTCCCGGAAAAGACTACAATCCTCAAGGCTGCGAGGATGCTTGATATATATATACCAACTCTCTGTTATAATCCAAAACTCTCGCCATCCGGCAGATGCAACCTCTGCGCAGTTGAGGTAAACGGTTCATCAAAGCCTGTTTATTCATGCCTGATGCCGGTGAAGGATGGGATGGAGGTTACTGCCACATCGCCGCAGCTCTTTGAGTTAAGAAAAAGCAATCTGGAGAAAATCCTTGCAGACCATCCCAATGACTGTATGGTCTGTGAAGGGGCAGGCGACTGTGTTTTGCAGGAACTTGCCTATTTCTATGATATAGATATTACAAAGCTTAAGACAGAAAAGGGCGCTTACAGAAAAGACAATAATCCCTTTATTAAGTGGGAGCTTGACAAGTGTATTAAATGCGGTTTATGTGTGAAAATATGTGACGAGGTGCAGGGTGTTAAGGCATTGGATTTTGATAAAAAAGACCCTAAAGGAAAGATTACTACGCATGACGGCAAAGACATGAACTGTGAGTTCTGCGGGCAGTGTGTGGCTGTATGCCCGACAAGCGCTTTGACAGGGAAGATGTGGAAGAGAAAAGGCAGAGAAAGGGGCGTTAAAAAAACCGATACAGTCTGCCCTTATTGCGGGGTTGGCTGTAATATTACACTGCATGTAAAAGATAACGAGATAGTGAGGGTTACATCAAGGGAAGACAGCGTTGTGAATCAAGGGTTGCTCTGCGTTAAAGGCAGATTTGCTTATGAATTCGTATCAAGCCCTGATAGATTAAAGACACCGCTGATCAGGAAAAATGGAGAATTGCAGCCTGTCTCGTGGGATGAGGCGCTGGATTATGCGGCCAGCCGGCTGAAAGAGATAAAAGAGACTTACGGCCCCGATGCGATTGCAGGGCTGTCATCAGCAAGGTGTACAACAGGCGAAAATTATCTTTTCCAGAAATTCATAAGGACAGCAGTAGGCACGAATAACGTTGACCACTGCGCCCGTCTCTGCCACGCTCCAACTGTAGCCAGTCTGGCTACAATATTCGGTTCAGGGGCAATGACCAATTCTATAAGAGAGATTGAGGGGATGGAGGTTATCTTCGTAATCGGCTCTAATACAAAAGAGGCGCACCCTGTTATAGCCAATATGATGATAAAGGCATATAGAAAAGGAGCAAAGATTGTAATTGCGGACCCGAGAAAGATATCAATGAGCAAATTCGCTTATATACAGATGCAGCAGGGACCAGGGACAGATATAGCGCTTTTGAACAGCATGGCGCATGTGATATTAAAGGAAGGACTTCATAATGAGAAGTTTATAGCCGAACATACAAAAGGTTTTGAAGAGTGGAAAAAATTCATCGAAGAATTCACGCCTGAGGTAGGCGAGAAGTTAACAGGCGTGCCAAAGGAAGATATAATGAAAGCAGCCATAACATTTGGAAGCTCAAGAAAGGCTGCGATTTATTACACAATGGGCATCACCCAGCATGCACATGGTACAAAAAATGTTAATGCCATAGCTAATTTAGCGCTTTTGACAGGCAATATAGGAAGGGAATTTACCGGTATAAATCCATTGAGAGGACAGAATAATGTGCAGGGTGCGTGTGATGCCGGCTGCCTCCCGAACGTCTATCCCGGATACCAGAGGGTTGACCTGCCTGAGATACAGCAAAAATTTGAATCCGCATGGGGCGTTCCTCTTTCATTGAAGACCGGTCTTATGGCAACTGAAATCTCAGATAAGGCAGCAGAGGGCAAGATTAAGGCGGTATATATTATGGGAGAAAACCCTGTGTTGGGCGACCCAAATACAGAGCATACTATAAAAGGTTTTAAGAATCTTGATTTTCTTGTTGTTCAGGACATCTTTCTTACAGAAACTGCCGGATTGGCTCATGTTGTTTTTCCTGCGGCATGCTTTGCGGAAAAGGACGGGACATTTATAAATACAGAAAGAAGGGTCCAGAGAGTAAGAAAGGCTGTAAATCCTCCCGGAGAGGCAAAGGAAGATTCTTGGATAATTGCGGAGCTATCAAGACGGCTTGGATACGGGATGACCTATAATTCTCCGGAGGAAATACTCGAAGAACTCGGCAGCCTGTGGCCGGCTTATGAGGGAATTACATATTCAAGAATTGAAAATAAAGGCATACAGTGGCCATGCCCTACAAAAAACCACCCGGGAACAGAGTTTTTATATAAAGGCGGGTTTCCGAGGGGTCGGGTATCATTTACATCTATTCCTTTTGAAGCGTCCGCAGAGATTAAGGATGACAATTACCCTTTTATACTCACAAATGGCAGAAACTTGTTTCATTATCACTGGGGATCAATGACGGGAAGGGTCAGTGCAATCCATGAACACGCAGGTGAGGCATATATGGAGATAAACCCTGACGATGCCGCTGTTCTTAATATAGAAAACGGCGGCATGTTAAAAGTTTCCTCTCGCAGAGGAAGCATTGCCATAAAGGCAAGGATTACTGACAGTGTCAAACAGGGGGAAGTATTCATACCAATGCATTATGCCGATGCTGCCGTTAACATACTGACAAATGATAAGGCTCTTGACAATTATGCAAAAACCCCTGAATTTAAGGTTTGTGCGGTCAAGATAGAAAAAACTACTTAAAGGAGGCAAAATGATTAGCATTAATGAACTCAGGGAACAGATTCTTTTTGAGGGCATCGCCGATTCCGGACTTGAAAAGTTATCAAAGATTACACGAGAACTCTCATTGAAAAAAGATGAATTTCTCTTCAAGGAAGGCGAAGATACAAAGGGTATTTATATGATTCGTTCCGGGAAGATAGAGATCACCAAAACAACCACTGACGGCTGGAAACAAACCCTTGCTATTCTATCAACAGGTAATTTTTTGGGAGAGCTTTCAATAATCGAAAAGCGGAAACATGAAGCGAATGCAGTGGCGATTGAAAATACAGAACTATTAAAACTCCCGAAAGAGGAATTCGAGAAACTGGAAAAAGAAGATGTTGTTCTGGCTTCACAGATACTTAAGAAGCTCGTACTTGTCATGTGCAAAAACCTGAGGCGCATGAATGAGAAGTTTTTAAATGCTTTGATAAATTACTGAGCAGTGAATAGTGAATAGTGACAGTCGCTGACACTGACAACTGACACTAAATACTATATAAAGGAGGAGTTTGAACAATGCCGCTTGATCCAACGAAACATGCAGACTGGGAAATTGCAGAGGCTGCAGAAAAGAACATGAAGACAGTTTATCAGCTCGGTGAGGAACTCGGTCTTGAAAAGGAAGAGTTATTGCCTCACGGACACTATGTAGCAAAGCTTGACTTCAACAAAATACTGAAACGCCTTGGAAACAGGCCTGACGCAAAGTACATTGATGTTACAGCAATCACGCCTACACCTCTTGGAGAAGGAAAATCCACAACAACAATGGGTCTTACCCAGGGTCTCGGTAAAAGAGGGAAGAAGGTCATTGCAGCTATACGCCAGCCTTCCGGAGGCCCTACGATGAACATAAAGGGTTCTGCAGCAGGCGGAGGCCTTTCACAGTGCATTCCATTGACTCCGTTTTCGCTTGGATTAACCGGCGACATAAATGCGATAATGAACGCCCATAACCTTGCTATGGTCGCCCTCACATCAAGGATGCAGCATGAGTTTAATTACACAGATGAGCAGCTTGCAAAGCGTAAACTGAAAAGACTGAATATCGACCCGCGCAATGTGGAGATGAAATGGATAATGGACTTCTGCGCTCAGTCGCTGAGGGAAATAATCATCGGTATCGGCGGAAAAGATGACGGGTTCATGATGAACTCGGGTTTTGCAATTGCTGTTTCTTCAGAGATAATGGCAATACTGGCAGTCGCAACAGACCTCAAGGACATGAGAGAGAGGATGGGAAGAATTGTCGTTGCATATGACAAGAGCGGAAAACCTGTTACAACCGAAGACCTTAATGTTGCAGGCGCAATGACAGCATGGATGGTTGAGGCATTAAACCCGAATCTCATGCAGACAATCGAGGGCCAACCTGTTATTGTCCATGCAGGACCTTTTGCAAACATAGCAATAGGACAGTCATCTATTATTGCTGACAGGGTCGGTCTCAAGCTTGCTGACTATCATGTTACAGAGTCTGGCTTTGCCGCAGACATAGGATTCGAAAAGTTCTGGAACCTAAAGTGCAGGTTCTCAGGTTTAAAGCCGAATGCAGCAGTGCTTGTTGCTACCATAAGGGCATTAAAATGCCACGGAGGCGCTCCGATTCCTGTCCCGGGAAGACCTCTGCCAGAAGAATACAAAGGCGAGAACGTCGGATGGGTTGAGAAGGGCTGCGTAAATCTTGTACATTTGATTAACGTTATCAAGAAAGCAGGGATCAATCCTGTTGTCTGCATCAATGCATTCTATACAGATACAGACAATGAGATTAAGGCTGTAAGAAAGATAGCAGAGTCGGCAGGCGCAAGAGTAGCGCTCTCAAAGCATTGGCAGTTTGGCGGCGAGGGAGCGCTTGAGCTTGCAGATGCAGTAGTGGATGCATGCAATGAGAAGAACAACTTTAAGTTCCTTTATGAACTTTCAACACCGCTCCGCCAGAGAATAGAACTTATCGCTAAAGAGGTTTACGGAGCTGACGGAGTTGATTTCTCAGCAGAGGCGCTTGCTAAAGCAAAGAGGATGGAGGAAGACCCTGAGACATCAAAACTCGGAATATGCATGGTTAAAACTCACCTCAGCCTTACAGACAACCCAAATCTCAAGGGAGTACCGAAGGGCTGGAGGCTCCATGTCAGGGACATTCTCACATTCAAGGGCGCAGGCTTTGTAGTCCCTGTTGCAGGAGCAATAAAGCTCATGCCCGGAACAGCATCAGACCCTGCATACAGAAGGGTTGATGTTGATGTAGAAACAGGAAAGGTTAAGGGATTGTTCTAAGAAGCATAAAAACAACTCTTAAAAAGCCTCCGGAAAATTCCGTGGGCTTTTTTTATTTCTGACTCTCCGAATACCTTTTCTTGTGATTTTATATCAATGCTTGAATACCCTCTGTCCTGTGAGTACCATTGCCACTTTAGGATCAGCCTGATTGCATGCCTCTATGACCTCAAAATCCCTCTCCGAGCCTCCGGGCTGCACAACTGCTGTAACACCCTGATTTATTCCGACATCAATTCCGTCCCTGAACGGGAAGAACGCATCGGATACCATCACAGCGCCAATAAGCCCTCCTTTATTCTTCCTTGCCTCTTCATCAATCTCCTGAAGCAGCCCTGCATCCCTCTCACCCCTTGCAACTTCAATCTTAAGGGTCTTATAAGGTATGCCGTAGTTTTTAAAACACAGGGCATCAGCGTATTTTGTATAAGCTTTAAATACTGCAATTTCGGCAACGCCCACCCTGTCCTGCTCTCCTGTGCCGATACCAACCGTCTCTCCGTTTTTTACATAGATGACAGAGTTTGATGTAATCCCCATCTCTACGCTCCAACCGAAGATCATATCCTCATATTCCCTGTCAGTCGGCATCCTTTCAGTGACGTATTCTTTACCCTTATATACAGTCTTTGCAGGCATGAAATCATCCTTGCTCTTTATCCTGCTTATTTGCGATTGCTGGACTATCAAGCCGCCGTCAATCAATGATTTGAAATCAACAAAACGGAAGTTCCTGTATTTCTCAAGCTCATTTATCTTCTTAACTTTTATAATCCTGAGATTCTTTCTTTTTGCAAGGACATCAACAGCGCCTTCTTCAAACTCAGGCGCAGCAACAACCTCAAGATAATTTTCGTTAACAGCCTCTGCTGTTTTTTTATCCATCGGCCTGTTAACAACAAGACATCCTCCGAATGCAGCAATCCTGTCAGCCATATTCGCTTTTTCGTACGCCTCTGAGACTGTCTTCCCGTATGCTGCACCGCATGGGTTATTGTGCTTGAGGATAACAGCAGCAGGTTTATTCGTGAGATATTTTAGTATGTTTAAGCCATTATCAAGGTCTGTGAGATTCGTCTTGCCGGGATGTTTTCCTGCCTGTATCATGTCCCCTTCTGCGATGCTGCTTACAAGCCCGCTGCCGGGATTTATATATTCGCATCCGCCAAGAACCAGATTGCCGTTTATGAGTTCATAAATCGCAGCCTGCTGGTCAGGGTTTTCTCCATAGCGCAATCCCTTCTCAACAAGCTCACCTGTTTTTTCATCAGGTATCTTCCATGCACGCTTCTTATAAACAAGTGTCTGATTTCCGAATTTTATTGTCATTTCATCAGGGAAATTATCATCCATAATAGTGCGGTACATCTTTTTAATATCAGGCATTAAACCTCCGTTTATATATGAATTATTTACTATTCACTTTCATCATTAACAGGCATCGTCTTTTCTATATCTATCAGAACTTTTTTAAGATTTACCGGGGCAGAAGAAATAACCTTTCCATCAGCAAGGTGAATATGATAAGGAAATGTGTCTATTTCTTTATGATGTTCAACATTATCCCATCTTTTAATTAATTCCCCTCCGGCAGTCTGCCAGTGAAAACTATAGGTTTCTATGTATATCTTGTTTTTGTGAATCAGGAGATATTCGGCAAACTCAAGGATGTTGCCATTCGACAGGGTGCATCTTATACGGACATAGCCGTCTTCCTCTCCGACTTCTCTTTTTAATGTCTTAAAAGTTGAAACAACAGGGCTTAAAAGAAGTTCCAGAAGTATGCCGTCAAGATAGCTTTCTATCATCTATTTTTGATTTCAAGTTCAGCCTTTTTCTCAAGAAGACGATTACGCATCCGGTAAAGCGAAGCCCATTCTACAAAATCCATCTTGTCGCCCAGCTTGCCCTCCTTAAACTCCTTTAAAAAAACTGATGACTCCTTTTTGTAACTTCGTTCAAACCTTTTTAATTCCTTATCTAATCTCTTTATCTCCTCGTTATATTTATGTGTCTTGTAATCCATTATCTTGGAAATCGTCTGGGATATAAAAGTGTCATCCCCATGTTTCTGAATGAATTTTTCCAGATTTTTGACCTTTAAAAGTGTTTGCTGCATATATCTCACCTCCTGGCGTTTGACTAATTATATCATATCACCGCAGCCTCTGTCCGCAGGTTGTGCAGAAAGAGGCAGAGGGAGAATTTCTAAAATGACATTCCCATTTTTTGATGCTTTTATGGCATAAGGCTAATAGCTTTTATCCAAGAAAATATATGGGAAATGTCCCTTTAACATTATTATTCCGATAAATAAATTACCACAGTTTTGGAATTTTTGGAATCAGAGGCTTTTTGGGCTCCTCCTGTTTCTTTTCAGCAGGCTTTTCTTCAGGTTTTGTTTCAGGTATGGATGGTATTCCAAAAGACATTTTCTGATACTCTGCTGGAATCTCAAAAAGAATATCGGGCTGTTTAGCAACTTTTAAATTTTTGTATTCAGTTGTCCAACTACCATCTTCAGCCGCTGTCTTTATTGGAAAGCCTGAATCAGTATCAACCCATTGGAAAATAGCATCTCTTTTGCTTCCTGCTGTATAGACTATCCTGTATTTTTCAGTCTTTTTTCCATCCACTGTCTCTGTGCCAAGATGTTTCCGTTCAACTTCGCCTGGCATTTTGTCCGTTGAAGCAGGAACATTTTCAGGTTTCAAAGGTTGTTCCATATACATCTTCTGTTCAGGCATAAGCATCCAGACTATATTCTTATCCATTCTTGTTATTGTGATAGACTGGGCCATTTCCATTCTTGTTTTTTCTTTTGCAGCATATATCTTTCCTGTGAAAACACCAGACTTGGTTGTAGATACCATGTCAGCAGAAAAGTCTTGGGCAGATGCAATTTCCCCAAAAAAGAAGAGCAATATTATAAATCCGAAAACTCCTATTTTTGCGCTGGTTTGCATAAAACACATCCTCCTTTTTTAATATTAAAGCCAAGCAAAATGCCGCCTAACGCTCCTAAACGAACCCAATGTTAGCTTTTTGTCCAGATTTGGGGTGATAGACAAACCTGTTCGTCTATGCTACCTCTGGACTCCCCTCCTTCCATAAAAGCAAAAAGGGCGTATATCCGCACGCCCTCTCGCCCTGTCTATTTTAATTTTTCCCTTTAATAAAGGGGTTAAGTCTGTCTGTCTGTCTGTGCATAATTAATGCCTGAGGCTTACTTGCCCCATTTCTCCCCCTGAAAAGAGTATTTACAATTCATAGTGCAAACAATATCCTAACAGCGATATTCCTGTCAAGGTAATTTTCACATTGCCTTATTATTTAAATACCCATTATTATTTATGAAATGAAAAAGGTCGGATTGATATATGACGACATATTTCTTTCGCACGAAACTCCGGAGTGGCATCCCGAGTGCAAAGAAAGATTAATCGCAATTATTGATGCGCTTAAATCTTCAGAGATTTGGGATAAGCTCATACACATAAAACCGCTCAAGGCTGATTTCAAGGATATAGAGGCTGTTCATACACACGATTATATTGAGAGGCTCAAAAGATTTGGAATCGGCTATGTAGACCCTGATACATATATTTCGGAGAAAAGTCTTGACGCTGCGCTGTATGCGGCAGGCGCTGTAATGGAGGCAATAGACAGATGCAAAAACAGAGAGATTGAGAGGGCATTCTGCGCTGTCAGGCCTCCGGGACATCAC
>JAHILQ010000071.1 GCA_018896985.1 Nitrospinota bacterium | reverse complement strand
TTTGACCCTCAAATTACCAGCATCGGGACGAAAGACTTATGGCAGGGATACCTTACCAACTAAAAAGGGCAGGAGCTTATAAAAAAGGCAGACTAACTTTAAACAAAAAACAGGATTAGGGGCTTGACTTTGTTAAACCAGTCTGACCCTCTTGACTCCTCTTTTCAGCTGTTTTTTGCAAGGGTTCAGAGGAGTTTAAAATTATTTCTGGTTAAACTTAGCGAAGTAAGCATCAATCTCTGGTCGTAGTGCTATTCCTGCATTTTCAAAGCAGTCAAGCAGGTCTTTATAAGTTCCCTCGCCAGCAAGAAAGTCCCAGAATTCTTCAGCTACCTTTACTTCCTTCTTTAAGTCCAACATTCCTTTCATTGTCCACCGCTTATATGGTTCTGGTTCGTAAGGATTGTAAGGAATTGATAGAAGAGTATTAACTTTAGCTTTTGGATGTTGGTATAAGAAAATAGCTATCCATTCAAGCATATTTCTTTTGTATGAAATGAAGTCACCTTTGTTTGGCTTCACTGTTTTCAAGTCAAACATGAAAACTTCATCTTCTTTGGAGACAAGAAACAAATCTACTTTTACTGATTTAAGTTTATTCACTTCACCTGACTGAGCAACTTTTCTAATTCTCTCTGTTTCTTCTGATTTGTTTACATCACCACCAACCGAAAGGTCATTCATTATTCTTTGAATTTCATTCTGCGCATCCTGTGTGATAATGTTACCAAGTTTAAATTGAGTGTAAACTTCCTTGAATGTTTCCTTTGCGAGTTCTTTTGCAACAGGTTCATAGATGGAGGTCCCAAAAGTTGTATTTAGAGATTGTATAAATGAAAACAAGGCCATTCTGTCCTTTCCGAGCAAGCGGTAATGGAAAGGCATATTAGCCGTTTCAGGTTTGTAGTTTTGGAATTTCTCGCGTAAACAAACCTTGAGTGTTTCAGCGATGTGTTCTTTCTGTTTTTTAGATAAAGCCATTATTTTGTCTGTAATTTTTTCTTAGAATCTTTAAGTTCCAACAAAGCAAATTCAATTGCTCCTCTCCAATCAATCATATCACCAATTTTTTCTTCAATAAATGGAATATCTTCCTTAGTAATTTTTAGATTCAAATTATTATCTTCTATTACCGCTAAAATATCTTCAACGCTGAGGGAATAAATAATTTTTTCTTTGTTCATGTTATTTCCCTTTTAAGTGAAAAATTATTTCTGAATACGCACCCTTATCTTTCTCGGTGCGGTTTAACACAGGTCTTTTATACTGATTTACAATCTTCATTCCCGTTTTTTCAGCAATCGTTGGATACATATTGTATTTGTCGTTGGCTACAAGAAAAATATCGTAATCGTCTGCTAAATATTTTTTACAGTTAATCAGAACATCTGTTATGCCTTGAATATAGTTCTGTTTTGCTTCTCTGCTTTGCCCTTTATATAGCGGGCCAATTTCTAAATCATCCTTGCGTTTAAAGCCAAAGAGGTCATAAGCATAAGCGTGTTGTTCGTGATAATCAATTAAGCCAACGTAGGGCGGGCTCGAAAATATTCCTTTGATTTTTTGCGTTCTCACTAAATCTGCGAAGGCAGCATTTTTCTTTTTGAGTTCTCCAAGGATATCCATAGTTCTGCTGTCGCCAGTTAAACAGAATTGAAAAGTTTGAGTTCTTAATTTGTCAAATTGTGAGAGTCGTTTTACTGTATCCTTTGTGTAGGTTTCCCACCACTTGAGAATGGAGAACAAGGGCTTACAAACCTTGCCGTGTTTTGCACAGTAATACGTCGCTGTAATTGGCTCAATCAATGTTGCCAAATCAGCGTGCGTCGTTGCCCTGCATGAACGAATAGTCCTGCTCAAGATAATGCTGATGATTCTTTTAGTATCAGCATTTTTTATCTTTTTGATTTCATTAAACACAAAGTGAATTTCATCTCTGATGTGTTGGGAATACCACTTGTCTAAAAATGTATCGGCCTTATCTTGGTTTAATTTAATGTTATATGCTTTAACGAGCTTGTTAAAGATAGGTAAAAACTCTTTTTCCTTTTCTGGGCCGTATTTCTCCTCATTTATCTGATTGCGTTTGACTTTGTATTTGTATTCAGGGACAGGGAAATATTTATTGTTGAATTCATAAAGTGCCTGTAAAAGTTTTTCTTCAAACTCAAGCGCGTGGGAATTTGATAAGAATTCTCTGAGCGCTTTCGTTATCCGGTTGATTTCTGCTTGGACAGCGTCCAAGTTATATTTCCAAATCTTACAATTTGCTATGAGTGCATTGAAGGCAGAAACATCAATGCCAATTGCATGCATACCAAGTTCGCAGGCTTGCACCATTGTTGTTCCGCTGCCTGCGAAAGGGTCAAGAACAATATCGCCTTTTTTAAAGTAACCTTGCTTCTTGAACTTGTCAGTGTGGCCGTCAAGGAAGTATTCCGCCAGCTGAGGAATGAATTTCCCTTTATACGGATGGAGTCTGTGAACGTGTTTGGTTGTTTCAGCCTCTTTGTATTGGTCAAACGAAAGTGCCCAGTTTAAATCTTTGCCGAGTTGCTCTTTCCACGCGACTTCACGTTTGCCGTTATAGGTTTCATAGTATTTAATTAGTTCTTGTTTTGAAACCTGTGCCATTCCATTGTCACCATTTTTTTTGATTCGCCCATATTGGATAAGATATGAAATATTAGCGGTTGTCACAGTTTTACTTAAATACTGTGTCGCCCATTCGCTGGCTTCTTTTATAGTAAATAACGTATCTGTTTTAAGCATGTTTTTCCCCTTTAGTAATTCTCTTCAAGATAAGGATAAAAATTCTGCTCGTCTGTAATTTTCAATCTTTCAACCAACCAATCTTCAATGACATCTCTGACTTCGCCAATCATTTCAATATCCCATCTGATTTCATCCGCTGTCGGATTGATTTCGCGGACAAGCTGATAGATTGCATTATCAACGCTGTCCTGTCTTTTAATCTGTTCTGCTGTTAATTCTTTCATAACATGAGAAAGATTCCGGACAAGCCGGAATGACAGAGTAAAAACCAATTTAGGATATTAGATTTGTATGAATCAATAGCTAAATCGAGACGCATTTTATTCACCCTGCCTTTTTAACCTCCTTCTCGATCCTCTCAATCAGCCTCTATTGTCTCAATGCCAATACTCAAAAAAGCCTCACAAAGCCTTTTATCTTCTTCAGCGATTTCTTTATATATTTGCTCTACCTGTAATAATTTATTATTATCCATCATTCATCTATCAGCATTTTGTAAACCCGCAGTTGTGGCAGACTGCGCAGCCGCCTTCGTGCTCAACTGCGCCGCCGCATTCAGGGCACTGTCCTATGAACATGATTGCTGAAGCGTCTTTATACCCGTTGCCATTCCCCTTATCACAAACGTGATGGTATTTTTCAAGGGCTTTTGCAATCGCATCAGAGCAAGAGAAAATCTGTCCTCCGCTGTGCCATGCCGGCTGGTGACAACGCACACCTTTAAGCTGGCTTATTATTGCTTCAGGCTCAATATTTGATCTCAGGGCAAGGGAGATAAGCCTCCCCAATGCTTCTGACTGACTTGAAGCGCATCCTCCTGCCTTGCCCATAGATGCGAAGAGTTCAAAGAGGTGGCCTTTTTCATCCTCGTTAATTGTGATATAGATATTTCCGCAGCCTGTCTTCATAAGACGCGTTGAACCTTTGATTACCTCCGGCCTTTTCCTCGGTATTATCTTCTGTGTGTGTGTTGCATCCGCTGCCTGCTGTTTTTCCTTTGACTTGCCTGTTGTAAGAACCTGCTCTTCCCTTGAGCCGTCACGATAAACAGTAAGCCCTTTGCAGCCGAGCTTGTATGCAAGCAGATATACATTCTCAACATCCTTTGGCGTTGCCTCATGCGGGAAATTGACTGTCTTTGATACTGCATTGTCAACGTATTTCTGGAAAGCAGCCTGCATTATTATGTGATCTTCAGGCGTTATGTCATGCGCTGTGACAAATACAGCCTTAACGTCATCAGGAATTTCGTTAAAATCTTTTATCGTCCCTTTCTCAGCGATTTTCTCCATCAACTCCCTGTTCCAGAAGCCCCGCTCTTTGGCGACCTTTTCAAAATGCGGATTTACCTCTATAAGCTTTGTGCCTTCCATAACAGTCCTTACATATGAGACTGCAAAGAGAGGCTCTATGCCTGATGAACAGCCTGAGATTATGGATAATGTGCCTGTCGGCGCAATGGTTGTCACTGTTGCATTTCTTACCCTGAGTTTTCCGTCATAGATGCTTCCTTCGTAATTTTCGAAAACTCCCCTTTCTTCCGCCAGCGCTGATGATGCCTTTTTGCCCTCTGCCTGTATAAATCCCATAACCTCCTCGGCAAGCTCTACTGCCCTGCCGGAGTTGTAAGGTATGTTCATCTGAATGAGCATATCTGCCCATCCCATAACGCCAAGCCCTATCTTTCTGTTTGCCTTTGTCATCTCCTCTATCTTTTTCAACGGGTATTTGTTTACATCTATTACGTTGTCAAGGAAATGAACTGATTTCCATGCAGTGTCTTTGAGTTTCTGCCAGTCAACCTGTGCTTCACCGTCACGCGTAACGTGGCTTGCAAGATTAATTGAACCGAGATTGCATGATTCATATGGAAGCAATGGCTGTTCTCCGCATGGATTTGTTGATTCTATCAGACCTATTTGCGGGGTGGGGTTTGATTCATTTACCCTGTCAAGGAACACAATGCCCGGCTCTCCGTTTTTCCATGCATGGGTTACTATCAGGTCAAACACTTCTTTTGCCTTGAGCCTTTGAGTAACCTTCTGTGTGCGTGGGTTTAAGAGGTCATACTGCCTGTCTTCTGACAGGGCATTCATAAATTCTTCCGTGAGCCCGACCGAGATATTAAAATTGGTAAGCTTTGTATTTTCATCCTTGCATGTGATGAAGCTTATGATATCAGGATGGTCAACTCTCAAAAGGCCCATATTTGCGCCTCTTCTTGTCCCGCCCTGCTTTACCGCCTCTGTTGCTGTATCAAACACTGTCATGAATGATATCGGGCCTGATGATACGCCTTTGGTTGAACCTACGACATCTCCGTTGGGCCTGAGCCTTGAAAAGCTGAATCCTGTTCCTCCGCCTGATTTATGTATTATTGCGGCGTTCTTCACCGCATCAAATATGGATTCCATTGAATCATCGACAGGGAGAACAAAACATGCAGAGAGCTGTCCCAATCTTCTTCCCGCACTCATCAGCGTAGGGCTGTTAGGCAGGAAATCCAGAGAGGTTGTCATCTCATAAAAAGATGACTCTAATGCACTGACTTCCGCCTCTGTCTTTCCATAGTGAAGATCGGCAGCTGCAACACTCCGCGCAACCCTTTTGAAAAGCTCATGAGGCGTCTCTACAATCTTCCCTTCCTCATTCTTTTTGAGATACCTTTTCTCAAGGACTTTTATCGCATTCTGTGTAAGGCTGAGACCATTTAAGACCTTCATAAATTCCTCCCCGTAAAATTATATTATTTATAGTATTTCTTTATTTTCTCTCTGGCTGTTGTGCCTTTCAAGCAAACTCATCCGCTGTCTGAATTCTTCAACGGCATTTTCTTTTTCTATAGGACAGGCTTTTGTACAGATATCAGGGCATTTCAAGCAGGCAAACCAATCTTCAAAGCCCTTGCAAATCTCCACGAATAGGAGTCTCCTTATATTCCAATAATTTGTGTTGTTAAATGAAGTTTCAGTAATTAAACCACAATATCTTGTGCATGTCAAGCGGAAAGTTATTTTTTTGTAACTGCATGATTTGCAAGGATTTTATCGGTGAAATCAGTGTTGAGAGTTTGTTAGTGAATTTTCATGGAATATTTAATGGAGAGAGCTTCTGCTTGTTTGTGTTAAAATTATCTGTTTATGAACGAGAAAAAAGGCAGAGTTTATCTTGTTGGCGCAGGCCCCGGCGATATCGGACTGCTGACAGTCAAAGGCATGAAATGCCTCCAGAGAGCAGATGCGGTGGTTTATGATTTCCATTTAAATGCCCAGGTTTTGAATTACATAAAACATGATGCTGAATTCATATACGCCGGCAAGAGAGGCGGACACCATACAATGACGCAGGATGAAATAAATAAAGTTCTCGTTGAAAAGGCAAAGGAAGGAAAGGTTGTGTGCAGGCTTAAAGGCGGTGATCCCTTTGTATTCGGCAGGGGCGGAGAAGAGGCAGAGGCGCTTGCTGAAAACAATATTGATTTTGAAGTTGTGCCCGGCGTAAGTTCTGCTGTGGCAGCGCCTGCATACGCAGGCATACCTATCACACACAGGGGGTATTCATCTTCATTTGCGGTAATCCCGGGTTATGAGGACATGACAAAAGAAGAGTCTGCGATAGACTGGTCAAAGCTTGCAACAGGAGCCGGCACTCTGATTTTTTTAATGGCTGTGAAAAATATGGATGTCCTCGTAAAGAAGCTGATGGAAAACGGCAGAAGCCCTGACACGCCTGTTGCCGTGATAAGGTGGGGCACAAGGCCTGACCAGAAGACCATAACAGGCACTCTAAGAGACATTGCCGACATTGTGAAGGAAAAGGATATAAAACCTCCTGCTGTTATGGTGGTCGGCGAAGTGGTGAAATTAAGAAAGACACTCATGTGGTATGAGAAAAAAACAATGTTCGGACACAGGGTGCTTGTGACAAGAGAGCATTCCGGAGGATTTGAACCTCTTGAAGAATTGGGAGCGGAGATGATTGAGTTCCCTACCATAGAGATAGCGCCGCCGGAAAACTATGATGAGCTTGACAGCGCGATAAATAAGATTGAGGCGTATAACTGGATTATTTTTACAAGCGGCAATGGCGTGAAATATTTTCTTAAAAGGCTGATGGAAAAAGACAAAGACATCAGGGATTTGAAAGGCATAAGGATATGCGCGATTGGAACAAAGACAGCAGCGGAAATAAAAAGATACGGAATTAAGGTTGATTTAATGCCGGATGAGTTTAATGCAGAGGGGCTGATAGAAGCATTTCTGAAAATTCAAAATTCAAAATTCAAAATTCAAAATTTAAAGGGAATAAAGATTTTACTGCCGAGGGCTGAGAAGGCAAGAGAGATTTTTCCTGAGAAGGTGAGAGAATTAGGCGGAGAGATTGATGTCCCTGTAACTTACCGTGCAGTCAAACCGGAGATGCACGGCAAACGGTTAAAGCGGTTTTTAAAAGAAGGACGCATATCAGTTGCGACATTCACAAGCGCGTCAACATTCGACAACTTCATGGAGATTATGGGAGAAGATGCGGATGAGCTTCTCAGGGATGTTGCGATTGCTGTTATCGGGTCTGTAACTGCAGGGGCAGTTGAAAAGGCAGGGCTCAAAGTTGAGATTATGCCTGAGACTGCGACAATTGAGGCAATGGTTGAAGAGATTATAAAATGGGCGATAAAGAAGAAAACTGCTGTATAAACGTTCACGCGCAACTGGACTGTCTGTTTTATGAAATGGTATCATAAAAACCATAGTTTCTTTTATAGGTAGTTTTTAACTTTTCATTTTTAACTTTGATTTTTTAATTTTGAATTTTGGATTTCTGTTAATGCCCCCTTAGCTCAGTAGGATAGAGCACAGGTTTCCTAAACCTGGTGTCGCAGGTTCGATTCCTGCAGGGGGCACCATTTTTTACTTTAATGAAAAACCAACTTAAATATCTCCAGAATTTATTTTATGACATGATGAATGACTACGGCAGGGTTTTTGTCGTAATCAAGCAGTCTGAACGTACTGTGATAGGCAGCAGGGGTTTTACTGACGAAGAAAAAGAAAACGGGCTTGTACTGGCATTTAACAGCAAAAACTATAAAACCCTTCAGTGGACTGAAGACGGGAGCATAATAACAACGCTCGGATTCGGCTCTGCCAATAAAGTGGAGAACTGCTTTCTGCACTCCGACGATATAATCTCTGTGTATTCTCCTGATGCGAAGATAAAATTTGACAGGTGGGATATGATGGAAACTAAAGATTCTCTGTCAGGATCTCAAAAAATCAGGAACGATAAAAAAGATGCTGTGACTAAAGGGAAGATAGTTTCACTGGACAGCTTTAGAAAAATAAAACCCTGAGAGTTGATTTTTAGGCAGGCATGTTATAGCATTCTATCAGCATGGCAAAGAAAATTTTAATTGTTGATGATGAAAAAGATATTGTTGAGCTTATAACATATAATCTCAAAAAAGAAGGTTTTGTTGCAGATTCAGCTCCGGATGGCGAAACAGCCCTCACAAAGATAAAGAAAGGCAATTATGACCTTGTAATCCTTGACCTCATGCTTCCCGGACTTCAGGGCGTTGAACTATGCAGGATAATAAGAAATGATATTCAAATGGCGTCATTGCCTGTTATTATGCTTACAGCCAAAGGAGAAGAGGTGGATAGAGTCCTGGGGCTTGAGATGGGAGCGGATGATTATATTACAAAGCCGTTCAGTCCGAGAGAGCTTGTTGCAAGGGTTAATGCTGTCATCAGGAGGGCAAAAGAAAGACCTGCATCAGCCCGCATAATAAAAGAAGGAGACCTCGTTATAGACAAAGATGCGTATGCTGTAACCCGCAAAGGCATTCCGGTTAAACTGAGCGCTACAGAATTCAGGCTTCTTCTTTATCTTATTGAAAGGAAGGGGAGAGTTTTTAACCGTGAACAACTTCTAAATGCAGTATGGAGTGATGAGGCATTCGTTGAGCCGAGAACAGTAGATGTGCATATAAGAAGGCTGCGCGCTCAGATTGAGGAAAATCCCTCCAGCCCCCGCTATATCAAGACCATGCGCGGCGCAGGCTATTTTTTTGACGGGAAGCAATGAAACGTGTCCTGTTCAGGAGAGTGATACTCCTGTATCTTATAATATTGTCCCTCCTACTTGTTGGTATTGAAATATATCTAACAACCGCCACAAAGGATAACCATCTCTTTTTT
>JAHILQ010000070.1 GCA_018896985.1 Nitrospinota bacterium | reverse complement strand
CAAATGCAAGGCATGTGGGATGTCCGCATTTTTTGCAGTTTGTCTTTGGTAATAATTTAAATATCGCAACGCCTGACAGAGCCATATCTAAAACCTCCGTTTATTGCGTTATTGCGTTTATTGCGTCTCGGTAAATTATTCCTTTACGCTATAACGCACAACGCATCACGCTATAACGCTATATTAGTTCCTCTATTAATTTTCCAACTGCCTCAACTGCCTTTGGATGCCTCATGATTAAGAGTTCTGCGCCCGCCATGAGAAGCGCGGCAGCAGTTGTTGCCTCCCATGCAATTCCTCTCTCTTCCGCATTGCCCCATAAGGGCACGTCCGATTCGGGCGCCTGCGTCTCTTTGATTTTCCATACATACATGCCAACGTCAGCAAGCAGAGGCGGCTGCATTGTGAGGTCATTCTGTGTAAGCGCTGCAAGCCGTATCCTCTCCATGACCGAATATGTATATTCAAGGCCATACCCCAGCGCAGAGCACATCGGGTCTGTTATAAGCCTTTCCTTGTCAAACCCCATCTGGGTTATTAGTATGTTAAGCTGCTTTGAAAGGTTTATGTCAAGCTCTGACATTGCAATAAGTTTATGGTTATTTGCCATTGCCGCAGCGGCTATTGTTTTATAGTTAGCTTCCTGCGCCTTGCCTAATATGCAGTTCCTGTCTTTTGCAGCCTCAGCAGCGGCTATCAGGACAGGAGCGTCTTTTTCTGCATTGTTGCTTCCAAGTATTATCAAAGGGACATTAATAGCAGAAAGCACGTCTTTAACGGTTTTTGCAGCATCTTCAGGTGAACGATTTTCCCTGTCGGGGTGGGTTCCGATAAGCCTTAAAGCTATAGCCTTTGCCTTCAGCGTATCCTGACAGAACTTTGCCCATGTAACAGGATCGCCTGAAACACTGCTGAAGGGTTTCTGAACGTTTTCAGGCCAGTCTGTTGGAGGAACGTCCTGTATTTCATATGCGATTAAAGGTTTGTTTGGGATTGTTCCTTCAAAAGGTAGAAAAGGAAGCACGTTTTCCCCTCCAAAGCTTGCTGCCCTGTCGCCTGTTCCTATTGTTACATTATAAACTTTGCCTGAATAAGTCTCTTTTGGAGCAGTAAAAGCCATAATTACCTCCGTAAATTAGTGTCAGTGATTAGTGTCTGTGTCAGTAAAAAACTGACACTGTTAACTGACACTGTCACTGCTTTTTACATTTCCAAATACGAATGCGCATAAAGGGTTTTGCCCATAATGACATCAATCGTTTTTGTTATCTCTGTCATTTTTTTAGCGTCATCAATCTTTTTCCCGGCAAGGACATCATCAATCATCTTCTTCTCCTGAACGGCTTCCGCCATCTCATGAGCATCTGCAATGGCGGCAGTAAGTCCGGCGTTCATAAGCATTATAAAATAGTGTTTATTCAGAATCGGCCTCAATGCCTTGGGGCAACCGTTGGAGATATTGCTAAGGCCGACAACGGTCTTCATCGGCGGATCATTCATTTCCTGGAACATTGCTATTGCCTTTATTACATGCCTTGCGTGGTCCTGAGAGGTTGCAATCTGCAAGACCAAGGGGTCAAGGTAGATGTCTTCAAGCGGAACGCCGTATTCCATGGCCCTTCCCATTATTTCTGCCGCTATTGCAGCTCGCTCTTCCGCATCTGCCGGAAGCCCTCCTTTTCCGACTGTAAGGCCTATAACATGAGCATTATATTTTGCCCCGAGTTCAAGAATGGGAAATCTCTCAGGGTCGTTTGATGTTGAATTTATTAAAGGTTTTCCCCATTGGTTGTTATGCACCTTAAGTCCTGCCTCTATTGCTTTAGCATTTGTTGTGTCAAGGCATATCGGCAATGATACGACTTCCTGTATTGTCGTAACCATCCACTGCATTAAATCTTCTCCGCCGTCTTCCGCAGGGCCTATGTTTGCATCTATCATTCCTGCGCCGGCTTTCCACTGGGAGATTGCGATCTCCTGTATAGGTCCCTTATCCTTTTTTATCATTGCCTCTCTGACTCTCTTGGCTATGATGCTAAGCTTCTCACCGATTATCAACATCCCTGAAACCTCCTTGGGTATTTTACTCCATAAGAAAATTTTTCAAAAAGAAAATTCTACAAATAATAGGCAATAATTCCGGATCAAACTATAATATTTCAGGCTTAAACAATAAAGCCGGAGATAAGTTATAAATGGTAACATAAACTTCTTAAGCAGGTAAAGATTATTGACAATTTTTAATTTTTATGAACCTATAAGCTTTTTAGATTTATAGCCCTCAGCCTGTTAATCCTTTTGATGCAGAGATATAGTATAATTCACAGATGAAATCCGTGCTCACTATAGCAGGTTCTGATCCTACAGGCGGGGCAGGACTTCAGGCTGACATTAAAGTATTCAGGGCATTCGGTGTTCATGGACTTTCGGTTGCTTCCGCGCTCACAGCCCAAAACACAGAGGGCGTAATCTCTGTCATTCCTGTTGATAAGAATTTCTTTGCAGAGCAGCTAAACGTTCTTTTAAAAGATATAACGCCTGATGCAGTTAAGACAGGAATGCTTTACAGCAGACAGATGGTAGGCGTAATAGCTGAAACTATAAGAAAATATTCACTTAAAAACCTCGTTATAGACCCTGTTACCGTATCATCATCAGGGGTCAGTCTTATTGAAGACGGAACACTGGATGCAATAAGAGAACAGCTTTTTCCATTGGCAAAGGTGATAACCCCGAACATCTATGAGGCATCCGTTCTGACAGGCATATCAATAGAAGACGTGACTCAGATGGAGGAAGCTGCAAAGGAATTGAAAAAGATGGGGACTGAGAATGTGGTGATAACAGGAGGACATTTGGAAGGAGAGGCTCTTGATTTATACTATGACGGATTCAGTTTTTTCAGGATAGAGTCTGTTAAGAGGGAAGGGGAATATCACGGCACAGGATGCGCCTTTTCATCTGGTATAACTGCGTTGCTTGCAACAGGTCATTCGACTCTGGAGTCAGTGAAGAAGACAAAGGAATTTATAGACAATGCAATAAAAAATGCTTACCACATTGGGAAGGGAATGGGGTTACTTAATCTTTAAGCTCAGAATCCGCTGGAGTGATTTGTTCGCCTGCCATCTATTCATAGTGTGTCCACATGCGTATTACTTTAACTGTTTTAATTTCATCAAGAATCTCATAGACAAGTCTATGCTGTATATTTATGCGTCTGGAATATGCGCCTTCCAAATCACCAACCAGTTTCTTGAAAGGCGGAGGGTCTTGATAAGGATTTTCTTCCAATATCGTAATCAATCTTTCTGTCTGAGGGCGCAATCCTGAAGCAGAAATCTTTTTTGCATCTTTTCGAGCTTGCCTGGTGTATACAATTTTACATATCACCAGCGAAGCTCTTTTGAACATTTTTCGACAGGCGTTTTCAAACCCTTGCGTATTGATTCTCCCATGCCTGGAATCGAAAGCAAATAAAGCGTTTCCTGAATAGAATTCCAATCGTTTTCAGAAACTATCACAGCCCTGCCGCGTTTCCCTGTAATATGTACAGCCTCGTGTGAATCTTCCACTTCGTCTATCAAACGGTACAGTTTTTTTCTTGCTTCGGTTACTGTTATTGTCGTCATAATTTCACCTCCAATCAACGTACGGTATAGTGTACGCCATGCAGAGTAGTTGTGTCAATACTTTCTTTGGACTAATGCAAAGTTGAGTGACGAGTACCATGTAACACACTAACTTGCTGAAAACTGATTTGCACTCCTCATATTATTAAAAACCAAAAAGGTCACCGCTGGTACTCGTTCAATCTCCAACGCCTTGTTATGAAATGTTTCATTTAGCCGAAGAAGGTGTGAACCAACGCTGATTCCCTTTATCGTCTCGTAATGAAAGCGCAGGCCCGTCTTTGTCAACTAATAGGAGAGCTCGCGCCTTCCCAGACTGGCTAAACAAAGCTAGTCCGGGTTCGCCCTTGTCCGCATCGAATGCCAAGACAGCTCGTGGCTTCCCACTTTCGTCTCTCAGATTCAGCCCTGACGTTCCTAATACAGCACTTGCTCCCACATGCTTGTCTCGCATGACCAACCCAACCATCCCCTTGTCCGCATCCAGTGCCAGGACAGCCCGTTCCATCCCGCTTTTATCGACCAGCACGATACGTGTAGCCCGGATCTCATCCAAAAGCTTGCCTTGAGCGGCTATATTACCTTGGGGATTCATCATAATAGCCACAATAGCCACAAAGAAAAATGCAACGGCCCCCACCCATGATAAAATCTTCTGACGTTTTACGACCTTCAGTTCCTTCTCCATCATTTCCAAGCGCTCCTCCATGGTCATTGATTGTCCCTCCTTTTGGCTTTATTGTGCATAACAATTTAATAGACGCAATTCCTATTAATTGCGTTTTTGGTTATAAATTTGAAATCCTTAACTTTTTATTATTATATCCTACTATTTTGCTTATTCCCTGTCAAAGCAAAAAGATAGAAGAAGTTTTTAATATTGCTTCCTGTCAAGGCTTATTACTCAGCTCCGAATACTTATTTTCCAGTCAGGTGTTAAAATACCATCCGCTATGGCAAGAAGAAAAAGAAAGAAGAGTTCGTTTAAAAAGATATGCTGGATTTTTGTTGTATTCCTCATCTCCGGAATCTCCGCCTATCTCTATTTCAGCTTGCCTGATATTGAAAGCCTCAAAAGGCACAACCCTAAGAAAACTGCTTTTATGGAATACAGGGAAAGGGAATGGAAAAGGCAGGGTAAGAAATACAGAATCCAGCAGAAATGGGTTCCTATCTCGCAGATATCTCCATATCTTATAAAGGCTGTGCTTATTGCCGAAGATGACAAGTTCTGGAGCCATGAGGGTTTTGATTATGAGGCGATGCAGAAGGCAATGGAAAAAGATATAAAGGCAGGTAAATTCAAGGCCGGCGGAAGCACCATATCTCAGCAGCTTGCAAAGAACCTTTACCTTTCGCCCTCAAAAAATCCTCTGAGGAAGATAGAGGAAGCGGTCATCACATGGAGGATGGAAAAGATACTCAGAAAGAAGAGGATTCTTGAATTATACCTCAATGTAGCAGAGTGGGGAGACACGGGGATATTTGGCATTGAGGCTGCCGCAGGTCATTATTATGGGAAGTCTGCGTCTGCCCTTACTCCGGAAGAATCTGCCAGACTTGCATCCGTGCTTCCGAATCCGAGAAGATATAATCCTGCCGGCGATTCAAAATATGTTGTGAACCGCTCAAATCTGATTTATAACATAATGATAAAGAGAGGCATTATTGTCCCTCAATACGAAGAGGTTTGGGGGAATGAAAATAAAGATAAAAATCCATCTGACTCAGCAGGCCAGCCTGAAACCCAGCGGCCTGCGAATCAGTAATTCATATAATTTGTCATTCTGGCTCGTCCAGAATCTTTCTTTAAGATTCCGAACCGATCCTCGACAGACGAAGATAAAACCCGAAGGGATTCCCGACAAGCGGGAATGACAACAAAAACAAAGATTCAACTTTCAGACCCTGTTCATTGCCTATTTCTTTTTCTTCGTTGCAGTCTTTTTTGTTTTACATGTTGATTTGTGACCCGGTTTGCAGGACATGGTTACCTCCTTCTT
>JAHILQ010000001.1 GCA_018896985.1 Nitrospinota bacterium | reverse complement strand
GGGTGGGTGGGGGGGATTGTGTTCTGTGTTCTGTGTTCTGTATTAAATCTTTCAACCATATACTTCATAAGCTGGTCATTTAGGAAAGGCATATCACAGGCGACTACGAATATCGCATCATCCTTTATGTTTGACAGTACAGAGAAGATGCCGATGAGCGGTCCCCTTTGATTGATAATGTCTCCTATCATCGGCGCCCCGCAGTAAAAATAAAATTCCGGTGTGTTTGTGCTTATAACTGCCCTTCCGAATAAGCTTTTCATCAGATTGACGATGGAATCAATTATTTTTTCCCCATTGATCTCAATGTGTCCCTTCAGCAATGGGATCCTCCGGTTCTCTCCGCCTGCTAAGATTGTTCCTGTCATAGCCATCTTTAGTTATCATAATAGTCTATTCAAAAAATATTTTTAATACAAGCTAAAAGCGCTCTTGGTAAAGATTTTATTCTTGCTTAAATGCGCTGCTTTTGTTATAAAATAAACAGAAGGGGCGATAGGGCTGCCTGCCCTGTTGGTGACAGATGAAAAAGTTGATCCGGCAAATTAGATCTTTAGGGAGTCTGAGTAAGGAGGACGGTGTGCATGCCCCGCATCAAAGTGCGGGGAAGCCTGAAGTCCCCTTCAAGACACCCACCTATATTTATGGGCGGATCTGATTATTCATTTGCACGGCAGGGTGGGTTTATTTTACCTTGTCCCGACAAAGTCGGGACGCTTAGTTAGAAAGGCAGGGCAGGCGTTTATAGTGGAAATTATGTTTCTGAGGGAAAATATAGATAGAGGGTTTGATTATTGGCTCAGTTTCTTGAGCCGTATAATAAAGTATGCAGGTAAAATACATGCCAGGCATATATTCTCGCTTACTCCTTAACAGAAACACCGAATCCATAACTCTCTACGAGTCGTAGACCTGCCTGAAACGCGTAAGAACAGATTTTGTTGTTGCGCAAAAAACTTTTTAGCTTGCACCCAATGAGTGAGCACGCATGCGGTATTTATTGATGCCGTATTTTTGCGTTAAATATAGAGTGAAAAGGAGGATAGTATCCAATGATTGATACAGCATATCTGGTGTTAATTGCTGTTGGTGTCGGCGTTGGTGTTGGAGTGATTATGAGCTTTATATATAGAAGCTCTCTGAAGCCGCGGCAATTAGATATTGAGAAAGAAAAAATAAAACTGTTTGAAGAGGCAAAAAAAGAAGCAGAGACCAGAAAAAAGGAGGCATCTCTTGAGGCAAAGGACATTGTCTATCAGGCTAAGGCGGAGGCAGAGAAAGACCTGAAAGAAAGGCGTTCTGAGTTAAACCAGCTTGATAAAAGGCTTAGGCAGAAAGAGGAAACATTAGACCGCAAGTTTGACCAGATAGATAAAAGGGAACATGACCTTACAAGAAGGGAAAAAGAATACGCCTCAAAAGAGCGGGCAATACAGGAGAAAGACAACCGATACAATCAGATGTTAAAAGAGCAGACTCTTCAGCTTGAAAGAATCTCAGGAATAAGTTCTGAGGAGGCAAAGGCAGAACTGTTTAAGAGGGTGGAAGAGGAATCCCGTTTTGAGGCGGCAAAACTTGCAAAGACTATAGAAGATGAGGTGAAAGAAACAGCTGAGAAAAAAGCCAAGGAAACGATAAGCTTTGCCATACAGAGATATGCGAGTGAGTATGTTGCAGATGCCACAGCATCGGCAGTAAGCCTTCCGAATGACGAAATGAAGGGCAGGATAATAGGAAGAGAAGGCAGGAATATCCGCGCGCTTGAGGCGGCTACAGGCGTTGACCTTCTTGTTGATGATACTCCTGAGATTGTAACTCTCTCGGCTTTTGACCCTGTAAGGAGAGAGATTGCGAGGATTTCACTTGAAAGGCTTATTGCGGACGGCAGGATACATCCGACGAGAATAGAGGAAATTGTTGAAAAGGTTAAGAAAGAGGTAGATGCAAACATCAGGGAAGAAGGAGAAAAGGCAGTTTTTGATATCGGACTTTCAGGGATACATCCTGAGATAATAAAACTTTTAGGCAGACTCAAATACAGGACATCATACGGACAGCCCGTGCTTCAGCATTCAAAAGAGGTGGCGTATCTTGCAGGCATGATGGCAAGTGAACTCAGAGTGGATGTTAAGCTTGCCAAAAGGGCGGGTCTGCTTCATGATATAGGAAAGGCTGTTGACCATGAGGTTGAGGGTTCACACCAGGAGATAGGAGCAAACATTGCAAAAAAACACGGTGAAAATCAGAAGGTGACAAATGCAATACTGGTTCACCACGGAGAGGGTGACCCCATGACTGCAGAGGCGGCGCTTGTTGCTGCTGCTGATGCGCTATCCGCTGCAAGGCCAGGGGTCAGAAGAGAAAGCATAGAAAATTATCTAAAGCGTCTTGAGAATCTTGAGAAAATGGCGATGTCATATAAAGGCGTGGAGAAGTGCTATGCAATTCAGGCTGGCAGAGAGATAAGAATAATTGTCAAGCCTGATGATATGACAGATGAGATGTCAGCGGTAATGTCTAAAGACCTGGCAAAGAAGATAGAAGCCGAGATGACGTATCCGGGCCAGATAAAGGTTACTGTCATAAGAGAATCCAGATATGTGGAATATGCGAAATAACAAGTTAGTGTCAGTGTCAGTTTTTAGTGTCAGTTTTCTTACTGACACAGTCACTATTCACCGACACTTTTTTAATTTTTCATGAAAGTTCTATTCATAGGCGATATAGTCGGCAAGGTTGGCAGGACAACCATCAAGGGACTCCTGCCCAATATCGTTGACAGGTACAAAATAGATTTTGTAATTGCAAACGGTGAGAATATTGCCGGCGGTTTTGGCGTGACAGACAAAACAGCCGGCGAGATACTGAATTGTGGTGTTCATGTCATTACAACCGGCAATCATATATGGGATAAAAAGGATTCTATCCCTTACATCGCAAAAGAAGACAGGATACTTAGGCCTGTAAATTATCCGCCGGGTGTGCCGGGCTGCGGCAGCGCAGTGCATGTTCTTTCAAACGGAACAAAGGTCGGAGTGCTGAATATCTCAGGCAGGGTGTTCATGTCAGCCCTTGATTGCCCGTTCAGGACAGGTAAGGAAGAGATTAAGAAACTAAGAGAATCAACGGATATAATCATAGTGGATTTCCATGCAGAGGCGACTTCAGAAAAGATAGCATTCGGTTATTTCGTTGACGGTAAAGTAAGCGCGGTTATCGGCACGCATACGCATGTGCAGACAGCAGATGAAAAGATACTTCCTAACGGCACCGCATATATTACAGATGTTGGAATGACAGGGCCTGCGGTTTCTGTTATAGGTATTGAGAAAGAGCAGATTATAGAGCGGTTTCTGCTTCAGATGCCTATGAAATTTGAAGTAGCTAAGGGCGAAGGGATATTATCAGCCGTAGTTATAGAGATAGATGAAAAGACAGGAAAATCAACTGCAATTCAGAGATTGCAGCTCAAGTATCCTTGAGATTGGGGCCGCCGCCTTTTACAAATTGAAGGCTTATAAGACCGGTCAGAAAAAACACTGCTACTGATAATATTGCAGGACGCTGGCTTCCAAAGTATGAGGAGAGGACGCCAAAGAGTAAGGGACCGAGGATTGCAGAAGATTTCCCTACCATTGAGTATACCCCAAAATATTCTGACTCATGGCCCTTAGGGATAAACTGGATAAAAAATGCCCGTGATGCTGCCTGAACAGCGCCGAGACCAAAACCAGCGAGAAAGGCAATGACCCAGAACATGAGCTTTGTCTGTACAAAATAGGCAGAGAATGAGACACTGACCCACATTATTAGTGACAGGGTAACAACCTTCTTTGGTCCCCAGAAATCAATCGGACCTGCCATGATAAATGAGCCTGCAAGGGCTAATATCTGCACTGCGATGTAAAGCATTACCAGTTCCTGCGTGTTGAATCCGAGTGTTGTCGCTGCAAAGATGCTTGAAAATACAATTACTGTATTAACCCCATCCGCATAAATCAGGTAAGAGACCAGGAACTTTCTCGTTTCCTTAGCCTTCCAGAGCTTCTTGAATGTATCCAGTATGTATCTCACCCCTCTCAATGCTGAACTTATCAGTCCTGACCATTCCTTTCTGTCTTTTGGCAGGAATAAGAATGCAGGGATGGAAAAAATACCAAAGAACAGTGCAACCATGAGCCATGTGAAGTCAAAATATCCACTGCTTATAAGCAAAAGTGCAAGTATAAGCGACAGGATTGAACCTGCGTAACCCACACCAAATCCCCATGCAGATACCCTTCCATGATATTCCTTTTCAGCTATCTCCGGAAGGAATGAATTGTAAAATGCAAATCCTCCTTCCATACCGATATTGGCAAGGATTATGAGCACGAAACCTTCAGCAATCATACCTTTATGAATCAAAGAGAACGAGGCAACTGCCGAGATGCACAGCACAGTATAAATCAAAAGGAGTCTTTTCCTTATCCCTCCGAAGTCTGCTATTCCGCCGAGAAAAGGAGAAGTAAGGACTATAAATACCATACTTAAAGACACTGCTCTTCCCCACCATAGGTCGCCAAGCCCTGATTCATTGCCTACTATATAGCTTGCAAAATAGACAGGAAAGATGACAGCGCTTATTACTGCGGAGTAGCTTGAATTCGCAAAATCAAAAAGACACCAGCTAATGACCTGCTTTTTGTTCTTTAACGGCATGGGATATTATATACTTAATGTGAATTCAATCCTCTAATCTCTTTAGCCCTGCAACTGTTTTTTCCAGGCTTTCCATGTCTTCTACATTAAAGGTCACTGCCTCAGGCTCTATTCTCTTGATCAATCCTGAAAGCACCTTGCCAGGGCCTGCCTCAATAAACACCTTAATCCCTGATTGAAAAATTGTCCTTATGGAGTCTTCCCATAAAACAGGATTGCTGAGTTGTTTTACAAGCGATGCCTTTATACTGTAAACAGTGTCCAGAAATATTGCATCTGCATTGCTAACAACGGGTATGAGGGGGGCATTCATTGCTATATTTTCAAGTGATAAGAACTCAGAGAGCGCTCTTGAGGCATTTTCCATCAGGGCGCAGTGTGATGGAGCGCTTACTGCAAGCGGTATTGCCCGTTTGGCGCCTGCATCCTTCGCAAGCTTCATTGCCTCTTCAATTGCCTCTTTCTCACCTGATATTACTATCTGTCCGGGGCAGTTATAATTGGCAGGCGCAGCGTAACCCGAGCGCACAGAAGAGCATATCTCTTTGACCCTATCCTTATCCAGTCCAAGAATAGCAGCCATGAGCCCTTTGCCTTCAGGAACCGTCTGCTGCATCAGCTGCCCGCGTTTCTCTGTGAGTTTTACCGCATCTCTGAATGAGAAAACCGATGATGCAACAAGCGCTGAATATTCACCGAGGCTGTGGCCTGCTACTACAGAGGGTTTTACTTCTTTTGCTTTCAGAACTGTGTATGCTGCCATGCTCGCCGCAAGAAGACACGGCTGGGTTCTATGAGTCTTGTTAAGCTCTTCAGCAGGGCCGTTAAAACTTAAATCAGCTATATCATAGCCCAGCGCATCCGAGGCTTCTTTGTAAAGTGTTTTTACTTCATCGAAATTTTCATATAGATTTTTCCCCATGCCTACATGCTGTGAGCCCTGTCCGGGAAAGACAAAGGCTATTTTCACGACTTAATCTCTTTCAGTTTTTTTATCAGCAAGGGCAGTACTTCATAGATGTCTCCGACTATTCCGTAAGTCGCGACATTGAATATCGGAGCCTCAGGATTTTTATTTATTGCAATAATTATATCCGATGACTGCATGCCCACAAGATGCTGGACTGCTCCTGATATTCCACATGCTATGTATATCTTAGGGCAGACTGTTTTGCCTGTCTGTCCTACCTGATGGCTGTACTGTATCCAGCCCTCGTCCACCGCTGCCCTTGACGCTGCAACAGCGCCGTCAAGTATTTTCGCGAGTTCAAAGAGGAGATTGAACCCTTTTGCGTCTCCAAGTCCCCTTCCGCCTGCTATGATAATATCCGCTTCCTGCAGGTTGACACGGTATTCAGAGGTTTCTTTTACAGTGTCTATAACTTTTGTCCTGCATATGAGATCTTCTGCCTTTACTGAAATTATCCCGCCTTTCTTTTTAGGATTATATTCACTTTTTTTCATGACTCTCGGCCTTACTGTTGCAATCTGGGGCCTGTGATTCGGGCATAATATTGTTGCCATGATATTTCCGCCAAATGCAGGACGCACCTGTAAGAGATTCCCTGTATCCTTATCAATACCAAGAGATGTGCAGTCTGCGGTAAGCCCTGTTCTGAGGTTCGCTGCGACCCGTGGAATAAAGGAGCGGCCGATTGGTGTGGCTCCTGCAAGTACTATTGCAGGTTTGTGCTCATTTATCAGGTTAACAAGCAGTCTTGAATACGGCTCATCATTGAATTTTTCAAATACAGCATTGCCTGAGTGATATACCTTATCTGCCCCCCATTTTATGAGTTCATTTGCATCTTTTTCAGCTGCTCCGAACAGGACAGCAGATAGTTCTGTCTTAAGTTCATCGGCAAGTTTTCTTCCTGCGCCAAGCAGTTCAAGCGAGACTGAGGCGATGCTGCCTTCCCTCTGCTCTGCAAAAACCCAGATACCTTTGTAATCTGATGGCTGATAGCTGATAGGCGCGTCTTCTTCTTTTATCTCAATAATTGCTCCTTCAGGACATGCGCTCAGACATGCCCTGCAGATGTTGCAGTATTCATTAATGGATGCCTTTCCCTCTTTTATCTCTATAGCGTCAAAAGGGCAGGAACTTAAGCAGGTTTCACAGCCATTGCATTTATCCCTGTTTACGATTAGAGGCATTTCAGTTGTTTTAACTCCTCTGCAAGTTGATTAACCTGTTCTTCAATATTTCCGGCAAGTATTTTCCTTTCGCCTCTTGCCTCAGGAGCGAATATGTTCTTGACCTGAGTCGGAGAGCCTTTAAGCCCTGTATCTTTCTCATCAATCTCAAGCTCTTTAGGCCCGAGTTTTTTTATCTCCGTTTTTTTTGCTGCCATCTTGCCCTTTAAGGATGGAAGCCGCGGCTGGTTCAGTTCCTTTACCACTGTCAGAAGCACAGGCAATGATGACTCCACTATATCGTAGCCTTCATCCATCATGCGCTGGACTTTTATTGAATCAGGCTTTATGTCCTCTATCTTTCTTATGTATGCGATGTGAGGCATATCCAAAAACTCTGCCATCTCCGGGCCTACCTGCGCTGTGTCACCGTCGATTGCCTGTTTG
>JAHILQ010000069.1 GCA_018896985.1 Nitrospinota bacterium | reverse complement strand
CCGGGATGTGATATTTCTCTGAAAGCTTTTTTAAATCAGCAACAGGCGCTTCCTCTGTGAAACCTGAAATCCTGTAATTTGACTGATGCACTTTGAGGATTAATGCCGTGTTTTCATTAATCGCATTTCTATAATCATACACATGCGTCTTGTTCGTTGTTCCGACCTCTCTCAGGACAGCGCCGCTTAACGACATAATATCTGGCACCCTGAACGAGCCTCCTATCTCAACAAGCTCGCCTCTTGAGACAATTACTTCCTTGCCTTTTGCCAGCGCACTAAGGCAGAGGAGAACAGCAGCAGCATTGTTGTTGACTATCAAAGCATCTTCAGCGCCTGTAATTTCCCTGAGGATTCTCGTGATATGGGCATATCTCTTTCCGCGCCTGCCCTCATCAAGATTGTATTCAAGGTTGGAATAGCTCTCTGCGATTTTTTTTACATTATCAAGTATTTTCTCTGACAATACTGACCTGCCGAGGTTTGTGTGTATCACTATGCCTGTTGCATTTATAACAGGCTTGAGGCTTAGAGATGAAAGTTTTTCTATCTTCATCTCTATATCCCCTGACATCCCTTCGATGGATACATCCGAGGAAGACACCTCTCGTAGAGTCGAGTCTACGACAAGTATCTCTTTTCTCCTCATGTCAATCACATCCCTTATTGCCTGCAAAACATATTTTCTCGGATATGTCCTGCACCACTTAACACCGTCATTGCTCTTTAGTATCTCATCAACAGAGGGAAGTTCCTTGAGTAATTTCTGCTTTTCGCTCATGCAACTTTTCTAACACAATTGAGGTGTATTGGTCAATAAGTTATTATTTTAAAGCTGGAAAGAAATTCAGCGCATTTATTGCAAAACTTCAAAGAAGCCATAGAAGAAATTCATCTGGCAAGGCTTTCAACAAGCCTATTTAATGATTTCATCTCTTCATAGATAACGCTCAGAACCAATGCCCTGAGGGCATTCAAATCGCCTTTATTTGATTTCTGCATTGCATCTATATATTCAGCCCGCCTTATCGGAGGAATAATAACAGGGCAGTAGCCGTTTTTCTTGGTAAGAATACTCAATAAAAGCCTTCCTATCCTTCCGTTGCCGTCTGTAAAAGGATGAATTGACTCAAATTCTGCATGAAGATCGCTTGCCTGTTCAAGAGGATGCTTATCCTTCACATATTTGTTTAAGTTATCTATATGCTTTTTCATCAGTACAGGAACCTTCTGATAATCAGGCGGCAGATAATCTGTTCCGGTTATTATGACGTTCTTTAGCCTGTATCTGCCTGCATTCCCGGAATCTATCTTCTCAAAAAAGAGCTTATGCAGAAATAAGATGTCCTCCTCTGATATGGGCTTATCAAGCAGGGAATAGATATAGTCATAAGCCTTTGCATGGCCTATCGCCTCGTGGTGCTCTCTCAGGGACTTCCCGCCTATGGTTATGCCGTCTTCAATGATAACCTTTGTCTCTGCCTCTGTAAGCGTGTTCCCTTCAATTGCATTGGATGTATAAGTCAGCCTTATGCGGTAGTAGTCCTTAAGTTGTTTGACAACATGCTCCGAAAACGGCCTATAGCCGTCAAGGGCGGATTTGAGGGAGGAGAGTTTATTGAGGATGTCGTTATTCATTGTCAGTTTAGCCATGTATTTGAAGTTTTTTCTTTAAAATGCCGTATATTTCTTCGATTGTCTTTTCTCTCAAATCCTGATAGCCAACTGTATCGAGTATCCCTGGTATTTCTGTATCGTCGAGTCGTATCGGCAATATGTATTCCCTGTTTTCTTTGAATGCTCTTTCCTGTGCTGCTCTTCTCTCCAAGGTAGGCCATTGTTTCGCAGCATAGTGCTTAGACAGAAACATTACACAGTATTTACCAAGCTTGCTATATACCTCTGTCAGATGTTCATAAAGATTCTTTCCCCACAAATCAGCTTCTTCATCTTCGTCATAAAACACTTCAAAACCGTCGTGTTTTAGTAGCTCTGCTAATCTTCCGGCGTGGTCCCTATCTTCCCCGGCAAACGATATGACCACATCGTATTGTCGCTTATGTGAGTTGTCCGGCATTACCACTTTGGGCTGATCAGATTTCCTGTCTTTGCTCATGCCATGCATATATTCTGCGACTTCGATCTTCTCAAAGATAGGCGAAGAAAGAAGTGATAGAATCCTGACTATCTTGGCAGCAATCTCTTTCTTCACTGTTGCTGTATAGTGCCCCTGTGTGAGTTCATTCTCATAAAATAGCAACCGCATCAGAGCTGCTGCCTTCAAATGTTTACGCGAAGTCACCGATATACTGTCTCTGAAAGGAGAAGAACTATTTTCGCTAATTTGCTTATTTCTATATGAAAGCATGTCTTGAATGCGTTGCTGATCCTCGTCATAGGGGAAGCTTTTCAGTTTCAGGTGCGACAGATCGTTCTTTTGTTCTTCGAGATAATAATAAAGCTCTTTCAGACCATCCTGAAATATTTCATAATCGTTTGCGGAATAATACACCTCGATGTTATGACCATTATTCTGTTCCCATTCCTGTAGCTCCTCAAAGAAGATACTCGTTGAAAACGGAATTAGCCCGGCAATTTGCATAGGAATCGATAGCCGTTTTTTTAGAGCACCTTCTAAGGCTATCCAATACTTTGATTGTCTTGAGCCTGTGTAATCATTCAAATCATGAAGAAAGGCATGCGAAAAAGTCACTTCGCACGTTTGGCTGTCTTTTGAGAGAAGGAATTTATATTCCATCTTGTCAAAATCATCTTTGACTCGCTCTATTTTGACAGCACGATCTATTTTCTCGACCATAGCCTTGATGATTTCAATTGCTGGTACGCTTTCGTTAGGCATAATATTTACTATAACTAAAACTTTGTAGAAGGTATCACATTTTGCGATACCACAAAATTAATTGTAAGTCGAAATTTTTTCACAGCTTAAACCTTTCCCTTTTCCCGGCTGAGAATTTAGCCTTTATGAGCTTTAACTGTTTATCAATCTCGGAGAAAATCTTATTCACTTCTTCCTCAGTATATTCATAAGAACTCTTGTTTGAGCAGTTGCCGAGTATCCTGATTTTTTCAAGGATGTCGTTGGTTCGTTTGGAGGCTATTCTTTTAAACCGTTCATTTCTTGTTTCTTCCATGCCTATCCTTTTGCTACTATTTGCAAATTGCAAAAAATAATACCATATATTTAGGATATTTGTCAAGATAAAAATTAATATTTTGCATAAATAATATAACTATTTATATGTGATATTTAAATTATCCTTTTATTTCAACGTGTTACTTATTGCAAGCTTTAGCAAGATTTTCTTATCTCAAACTCATGAATGCCAGCGCCTCAACATGATATGTATTGGGGAAAAAGTCTATCATACGGAGGGAATCCACATTGTATCTTTCGCTGAACTTCTTCAAATCCCTTGCAAGCGTTGCAGGATTGCAGGAGATATAAACAATTTTTCCCGGAGACGAATCAATGATTTTCCTTGCGGCATCAGGATGCAGTCCCGGCCTTGGAGGGTCCAGCACTACAATATCGAATTTCTCCTGAATCCTGTATTTCTCTGCCGATGAATTAATGAATCTGCAATTTTTTAATGATATTTTATAAAAATTACTCCGCTGTCACGCGCAATTATATAACCGCCATAGACCGGGGATTGTGCCTTTATTATCTGTGACATTACGGTTTGGCCAGAAGCGTCCTTATTGTTTTTTTCAGATCATCAAGGTCTGCTGATTTGACGATATACGCCTCTGAAGCCCAGACAGCAAAATCGTCCCTGTAGTCATACGCCGTAGACATTATTATAGGAAGCCTTGGTTTCTTTTCTTTCATCTGTCTAAGAAGTTTTATACCGTCCACATCAGGCATCAATATATCAAGCGTAACAAGATCCGGGTCTTCCTGAATGAATAGCTCCATTGCCTTGACGCCGCTGCCTGCCACAATAACTTCGTACCCCTCTTCTTCCAGCTCTTCCTTGTAAAGCTTCTGAATATGAAGGTCGTCATCCACTACCAGTATTTTTTTCATATGCCCTCCTTATTAAGATTGTACTCCCTTGAAAATAAAATTTCTAACCGGGCAGAAACACCCTGAATGTTGTCCCCTTGCCGGGTGCGCTGTCAACCTCTATCTTACCTTTATGCTCTTCTATAATCCTGTTAGTGATTGCAAGGCCAAGCCCTGTGCCTGACGCCTTTGTCGTATAAAACGGATTGAAAATAAAAGGCAGATCTTTCTCTTCTATCCCCGGGCCCGTATCGCTTATCTCTATCACTGTATTACTGCCTGCCGTATATGTCTTTATGGTTATTGTGCCGTGAGTTGCCACAGCCTGAACTGCATTATTAAATATATTGAGCAGCGCCTCTCTCACCCTGTTGGGATCTATATAAACCAGCGGCATCTCTCCTTTTTCCTTAAGAACTTTAATATCCCTTTCCCTTAGCTGTGTCTGCATGAGCGATATCATATCGTCAACAAGCTCTCCGACATTAACCTTTTCTTTCATCAATCTGGCTTCTTTGACAAACCCGAGTATCTCATGGAGGATGCTTTCAAGCCTGCCCACTTCCCTCACTATTATGGCTGCGGATTCCTTCAGATTCCCATCAAGTTTCTTTTCAAGTCTTCTTGCAAAACCTCCAACCGATACAAGCGGATTTCTTATCTCATGCGCAACCTTTGCAGCGACTTCACCGAGGGCAGCCATCCTCTCTGTTGCAGCCAATTTCTCTCTCAGGTTGTTTAACTCGCTGATATCCCTGACCACATGGACAGTCCCCAAGAACTCTCCCGTTGTGCTGAATACAGGAGAGGCTGATGTCAGAAACGTTCCTCCGAGATACGAATCTTTGACTTCTTCTATATATGCCTCCATCGTCTGAACAGTTTTGTGGTGCGGACATTCCTGCCACGGTTCATTCATCCCATGGAATACCCTGTAGCACTTCTCCCCTATTATCTCTCCTGCAGGCTTCCCGATCCTGTCAGCCACCGCCTTATTTATATTCTTTATCGTATAGTCCTCATCAGTAATATAAACCATATCAGATATAGACCTGAAAATATTTTCAAGTTCTGCCTCTGCGCGCGCTACCTGATCAAAAAGCCTTGCGTTTTCCACAGCGCTCGCAACCTGATTTGAGAAACCTATCAGGAACTTCATATCCTCATCGGTAATCAGACGTTTCGTAAAGATGTTATCCACCCATAATACACCTATAACCCTGTCTCTTGAGATAAGAGGCACTACAGCGTATGCCTGGGTTCCGAGCTGCTGAATAAGAACAGCATCAGCCATCGGTTCGTCCTTGACATCAGGGACATTAAAAGCCTTTTTCTCCTTAACCGCGCGCGTAAGTATAGTCTTTTCGTCAAGCGGGATCTCCATCCCCATGCTCAACCTGTCAAGAAATGAATCTTTTCTCAGAGGCCCGGTTTCTATGTCATAAAGTATATCCGGAAGCGTCTTTCTCTCCAGAGAAAGCTTCTCCCATACCTGCCATGCTTCTTCAGGGCTTGCAGGCCCGACACCCATAGCGCCCTTGATAGTTCCCTTTTTTTCATCAATAAGAAAGAGTATTGACCTGTTGAAACCAAGGCCTTCGCTCATTGTCACTGCAGTCAATATCATTCTCAGCCGCCTGTCAATCTCAAGGGTGCCCCTCATAGCGGAACTTATAAAGAACAGTCTTGACAGTTCCTGATTTCTCCTTATAAGTTCTTTTTCAACGCGTTTCCTCTCGGAAATATCCCTTGTTATCCCGCTTATGCCTATAACCTCTCCTGCGGTATCTTTTATGGGTGAAAGTGTCAGGCTGACCTCAATTATTGTGCCGTCTTTCCTTTGTCTCAATGTCTCTATATCTTTGAGTGTTTCTCCACTTTTGATTTTCTCTATGTATTCCTTCTCAGCGTCTACAAGGAACTGGGGGACAAACAGCAGGAATTTCCCGGCAGCCTCATCCGCTGTGTAGCCGAAGGTCCTTTCAGCGCCGTAATTCCATGAAGTTATATTCCCATCGAGGTCGGAAGTGACTATCGCATCAGCGGAATTTTCTATCAGGCTTTCAAGATATTCCTTTGTCTGAGCCACCTCCTTATACAGGCTCAATATTTCCTCGTGATAAAGAACTCTGTCAGTTATATCCTCTATGAATACTACGCACTCAATAACATTCCCGGCATCATCCTTAACCGGATAAGACGTCAGTTCTGCATAGTTCATGCCCCGTGACTGTGTAATGGAATTTATCTGCCCTGTTTCAAACGTTGCCTTCGCGGCGCAATGAGGGCAGATTCCTTCTTTGTCATGAAAAACATCCAGAGCATTCTTGCCTGTCAATTGTTCAACAGCCATCTCAGTCCATCCCTTAACAAACCTGTTTGCCGATATTATTTCGTAGCCCCTGCCGACTGTAATAATTCCTCCCTGAACGCTGTCAAAGAGAATCTCCATCCTTTTTTTTGCTTCAACAGCTTCCTGCTTGCTGAGGCGTTCACTTTCATAAATCCTCGCCTTCTCTATGGCGACAGATGCTATAGAGGCAAAGGTAGCTACTGTGTTCATATCGTCAGGCGAGAACGGCAGGCTATTTCCATCAGAACCTATCTTGTCGTAAATGCCGAGGGTTCCTATCACCTTGCCTTCAACTTTAAGCGGCACGCATATTGCAGACTTCACATTGATTAAAGGCGCTTGCATATCAGGAGGCATCGCTGCCATGTCTTCAACAAGCAGTGGTTCACCCTCTTTCGCAACCCATCCGGCTATGCCCTTTCCGAGCACCAGATCCATATGCTCTTTTAAATCCTCTGCAAGGCCATAAGAGGACTTTATTCTCAGGATATTGTCTTCCATCAGTAATCTTATAATGCAGCCCCTTGCGCCAAGCAGCCTTGTAATTTTCGATGTAACTGCCCCCAGTATCTCATCAATATCCATTGCAGATGTCACAGCGGTGATGAGTTCATAAAGGACAGTAACTTTCTGCAGTTGATTTTCTTGCTGCTGCATAAGGTTCTTCATTGCTGACAAGAGACACTCCTCATTATTCCCTTTTCATTTTCATTCTTGTAACTTTATCATACAACTCTATATACCTCTTTGCCGAATCCGGCCATGAAAAATTCATTTTCATTGCGCTGCGGATCAGCTTTTTCCATCTTGCCTTATTGACATACACGCAGAGCGCTCTTTTCAGACAGCCCTGAAGCGCATCGGCAGTATAATCCGAAAATAGAAATCCTGTTCCTTCACCCTCAAGCGGCCGATGGTCCAAAACTGTATCCGCAAGCCCACCTGTCCTCCGCGCTACAGGTATTGTTCCATACCTCATAGCTATAAGCTGGCCAATGCCGCAGGGTTCATATCTCGAAGGCATTAAAAATATATCAGTGCCGGCATATATCTTATGCGCAAGGCTGTCTTCAAAACCTATTTTCACATACATCCTGCCTTTGTACTTTTCTGCAGCAGATGATAATCTCCTGTGAAACATTTCATCACCCCTGCCGAGGATGATGAGATTTGCACCTGCAGAAAGGATTTCATCAAGAGATTCCAGAATAAGGTCAAGCCCTTTCTGACCGGACAGCCTGCCCACCATGCCTATGAGGGGCATTTCAGCATCTGACCTTATAGAACATTCTTTCAGAAGCTGAAGCTTGCACTCTTTTTTGCCGTCAATACCTTTAAGGCTGTAATTCCTTTTTATGAAGGCATCCGATTCCGGATTCCACTCTCTGCTGTCTATGCCGTTTACAATTCCTGTAAGCGCAGAAACCCTCTTCCTTAAAACGCCGTCAAGCCCGGATCCGTATTCTCTGCTCAGTATCTCTTTTGCATAATTATTGCTCACTGTAGTTATAGAATCTGCTGATATCAGTCCTGCCTTCAGGAAATTTATCTTCCCATAAAATTCTATGCCTTCAGGCGTAAACAGATTCTTGTCAAATCCCGTAAGCGGCATATCGGATTGCGGAAATAAACCCTGATAGCCCAAATTGTGGATTGTGATTATGGAAGCAGTCCTGTCAAAAAATTTATCTGAACTATATATGGTCTTAAGATATAAAGGAATAAGCCCTGTCTGCCAGTCATTACAGTGAATTATATCAGGTTTAAATCCCAATGCCCTGCATGCCTCAAGCACACCCCTTGAAAAAAATATAAATCGCGCCGCATTGTCGGGATAGTCACCGCGCGGCGTGCCGTAAATCTCTTCTCTGTCAAAAAACTCATCGCACTCAATAAAATATGTCGTTGCGACTCGTTCCTGAGCTGAATTCTCATAACTGAATATCCTGCCTTTTACTTTCGTGTTTCCCAGAGGCACACTTATTTTTAAACCCGTATCCTTGAGCTTGAAATTCTCCCTGACTCTTCCATACAGAGGCATCACAAGATACGCCTCTTCCTTCATTTTCCTGTACTCGTTCAGCAGTGCGCCGGTGACGTCTGCGAGGCCGCCTGTCTTGGCAAACGGGACTGCTTCCGGAGTTGCAATAAGTATCTTCACCACTCACTCCGTGAGAATTTAAAATTCAAAATTAAAAATTTAAAATTACAGGGTTTTTTATCTTTGAATCTTGAATCTTGAATCTTGAATCTTAGATTTTGCATTGTTATATTTTCGCTTCTCTCATAAATTTTGCCGCCTCTTCAGGCGGTGTGGGGTTTATATAAAAACCGGATCCCCATTCAAAGCCTGCGATCTTCGTCAGCTTGGGCATTATCTCAATATGCCAGTGGTAGTATTCGTTTGTCTCATTATAGAAAGGTGATGTGTGAATAATAAAATTATATGGCGGAATATCAAGTATCCTGTCAATCTGCTTAAGTATTCTCTGCAGTATTTCCGCAAGCGATGAGAAGTCCTTATTCGGGGGGTAAAATGCCGATTCGTGCCTTTTGGGTAAAATCCACGTCTCAAACGGCGCCCTCGGCGCAAAAGGCGCCAATGCGAGATAATCCTTATTTTCGTATATCACACGCCTGCCGTCCTCAAGTTCCTGATTTATAACATCGCAGAAAATACATCTTTCCTTAAAATTGAAATACTGTTCCGCTGCATAAACTTCTTCTTTGACAAGTTTGGGCACGATAGGAAGGGCGATAAGCTGACTGTGCGTATGTTCAAGCGAAGCCCCGGCATCCTCGCCTTCATTCTTGAATATCAGGACATACCTGAATCTCTGGTCTTTCTTCAGGTCATTAAGTCTCATATAATATGCCCACAACGCATCTTCAACCGCCTTTAAGGGCATAGTCGCAAGTGAAAGGTTATGCTCTGGCGTCTCTATTACAACCTCATGAGCTCCGATCCCGTTAATCTTGTCAAATATTCCCTCCCCTGTCTTGTTCAATTCTCCATGTATCTGAAGCGCAGGGAATTTATTCGGTACAACTCTCAATGTCCAGCCCGGAGAATCAGGCAGAGTGCCCGGAGGCCTGAATGCCATTATCTCAGGCGGAGCAGTATGCTCATTGCCATGACAGAACGGACAGAAACCGCCTTTCTTCCTCTGTGAAGGTGATATAAAGTCCGTCGGCCTCTTGCCCCTTTCGACAGAGATTATAACCCACCGCCCGACAATCGGATCTTTTCTCAGTTCAGACATACACCCTCCGCAAGAATTAAAAATTAAAAGTTAAAAGTTAAAAATAAATGAATTCCACAATTTTAAGTTTTGCTCTTTACATTTTAATTATCATATTATATCACAATAGGATATAATCCCCTATGAAACCGACTTTTCATCACAGGCTCATAAACGATCCCTTTGACGACCCTTGCGTATATGTCAGGGTGCTCAGGGAAAAACGGGCGCTTCTCTTTGACCTTGGCTATACAACCAGATTAAAACCAAACGACATCCAGAAAATAACAGATGTCTTTGTAACACATACCCATATAGACCATTTCATAGGGTTTGACAGTCTTTTAAGGGCGCTTCTGAGAAGAGAGACTCCACTAAGGATATTCGGGCCTTCCAATATCACTGAGTGCATTGAAGGGAAACTCCGTGGATACACATGGAACCTGATAAAAGAGTATCCGCTAAAAATAGAGGTCTTCGGCATAAACGAAAACCATATCAGCCATGCAGGTTTTTATGCGGAGAATTGTTTTAACAGAACAGATTATGGCGAAAAACCATTTGATGGGACATTATTAAAAGAAGGATATTTTGAGGTTAAAGCAGCGCGTCTCACGCATCAGATACCATGCCTCTGCTTTTCTCTTAAAGAGGATTTTCATATAAATATTGATAAGGCAGCGCTGAACAGGCTGGCGCTTCCGGTAGGGCCATGGCTTTCAGAATTTAAAAGGGCTGTCAGGGAGAATGCAGACGATGACACGGGATTTAAAATATCCGGCAGAGTATATACCAAAAAAGAACTCATAGAAATCGCGATGATAACAGAGGGACAAAAAATATCCTACGTTGTTGATTCCTCGATAGATGAGGAGAATATAAGAAAAATCATAACCCTCGCTAAAGATTCCGATACTCTTTATTGCGAGGCTTACTTTCTTGAGGAAGACAGGGAAAGGGCAATAGAGAGGCATCACCTCACTGCAAAAACCGCAGGAAGGATAGCGAGAGAGGCAGGCGTTAAAAACCTTGTTGTTATGCACTTTTCTCCGAAATACAGGGAATGCCCTGACGCGCCTGAAAAAGAGGCGATGATGGAATATAATAAAGAATAATTGAAAATTTAAAATAAAAGAATTCCAAGATTTTGAATCTTGAATCTTGAATTTGTTTAGCTGCCGGGGTAGCTCAGTGGCAGAGCAGCTGATTCGTAATCAGCAGGTCGTGGGTTCGAGTCCCATCTCCGGCTCCACATTATTTAAGACGATACCTTTCTGAAAGGTAAAAAACTGAACAATTCATGATTTAGATCATTTTTGTAATCCGAAGAATTCATATATAATCTACAAGTGTTGAGCGGGAAAAGATTAAAATATCCGGAATGAAGACAGGCGCTGGTTTATTCCCAGCGCCTGCTTTTTTGGCTTAGAGTTTTACAACGTTTGCTGCCTTTGGGCCCTTGGGGCTGTCAACAACATCAAAGCTCACTGCCTGCCCTTCAGATAGAGACTTAAAGCCATCTCCCTGAAGCTCAGAATAGTGAACAAAAACATCTCCGCCGTCTTCACTGGTTATGAATCCAAAACCCTTGGACTCATTAAACCACTTAACGGTTCCTTTTGCCACTGTGCTGTACCTCCTTATTAAAAAACTTCCGAAACTTCACTTGCTATTCTGGCACAGAATTCCTAAAAGGTCAACTCCGTTAGAAACTATTGTGGGGGCTTGCCCCGTGTGAAGCGCTGCTTCTATCGGGGCTTGCTTTCTAACGGGGTCAATCCTTATTTCTTGATTTCTTGTCTTTAGGCTTTTCCTTTGGTTTTACTTTTGGCTCCTCTTTTGGTTTCCCTCTTGATTCATTAAGCCTTTTCATTATTAAGTCGGTAAGATCAAGCTCTTTTTTGGCAGAGAGAACGACTTCGCTCCTGAATATAACCGCATATCCCTCCTCGTGCCCAACAGCATCCACAATGTCACTCACGTCTTTAAGAATTGCATTTGTAAGCTCATCTCCTTTTTTCTGCAATTCTGCCTGCGCCTCCGCCACAAGCTTCTGAATATCCCTCTGCAGCTTTTCAAACTCCTCTTCCTTAGCCTTCTTTGCCTCGGCAGAAAGAACGGAAGACTGCTTGGTAACCTCTTCTTCAATTTTTTTAAGAGCATTGACCTTCTCTTCTATTACTGCCTTTTTTGATTTTTCAATTGCTTCAATGTCAGCCCTTGCCTTTTTGCCTGCTTCAGATTCTAAAAATATACGCGGTAAATCAACGAAACCTATCTTGAGCGTCTCAGCCGCTGTTGCAGTTGCAACAGAAATCAGGACCGAACACAATGTTAATAACAATATCTTTCTCATTTCTTCCTCCTTGTATTTTAGGTTTCAGGTTATAGGTGTTAGGTTCCAGGCTTTACTGACATCTGACACCTGACACCTGATAGCTGACACCTGACACCTGATACCTGATAGCTGTAATTGTTTAAAAAGCCGTGCCAAATGTAAATTCCCATTTGCTTTTACTTTCCCCCGGTTTTCTATTTAAGTTATGCCCCCATTCCAGCCTTAACGGCCCTATCGGAGAAAACCATCTAAAGCCAATACCTGCCCCGTATTTAACATCCTCAATGTCCTTAAAAGAATCAAATGCCCTGCCAGCATCAAAAAATACAACCCCTTTAAATTTCAACTCGCTGACAAGAGGGAAAATGTATTCTGTGTTAAATATAATCTGTTTTGTCCCGCCTATTACGTCACCGTTTGCATCCCGCGGCCCGCCCTCTCCGAAACCAATACCTCTCACAGTGTAAATACCTCCGACATAAAATTTTTCATAAAGAGGTAGAGGTTTGTTGAACATTCCTGTTGCATGGGCATATCGGCCTCTAAAAGCAAGGGTTGTCTCTTCTGTAACAGGGAAAAACCACGAAGAGTCAACCCCGATTTTCAGAAAGAAATTGTCCCCGCCGAGTCCTGCATAAGTAACATATAGGACGTTTTTTGAACCGGTATGAGGGTCAAAAAAACTGTTTCTTGAATCCCTTGCGATTGCAGGCGTAATGCTGCTTGTTGTTTTCTTGCCTTCCTGATCTTTTATCCTCGCTGATGCATCTGGAGATATATTGTGTATTGTCACACTTTCAAAGTTGTAGGTTACATCTGTTTTCCAGTATTCCGACAGGCTTTTGCCCAGCAGCACATCAAATCCCAGCGCTTTTCTGTCGAATGCGGAATACTTTCTTGTTGTGTTATACACACCGGTTCCGAACAAGAGAGGTTTGTCCAGAAACCAGGGGTCCCTGTATGCAAGTTCATAAGACGTGCTTCTTCCGCCGAATTCACCCTTTAATTTTATGAGCCGCCCTGTCCCGAATAGATTGGCCTGCGTGACGTCAGCCGTGGCTATAAACTTGTCAACAGAACTGTAGCCTCCGCCCACACTGAGAAAGCCTGTCGGCTTTTCTTTTACCTTCACATCAATGTCCAAAAGTTTTTCCTCTGTTTTTGGCTTTGGCTGCATATCAACAGTTTCAAAGAAATTAAGATTATTAAGCTTTTCATAGCTCCTCTTCAGGAGTTTGCTGTTAAACGTGTCTCCCTCATCAAGACTGATTTCCCTCCTTATGACCTTATCCTTTGTCTTGATATTGCCTGATATATCTATCCTGCCTATCTTGTAAATGCCGCCCTCATCTATTTTGAAGATTATCTTAACCTGCTTTGCAGCAGCATCAGGCATAATGTCAGGACCAACATTCACAACTGCATAGCCCTTCTCCGGATACATCTCTCCGAGCGCAGCCACGTCACTTCTCAGCGTTGCCCTGCTGAATATATTCTTGGGAGCGGATTTTATCTTCTTCCTCAATTCGCTTTCGGAGAACGCCTTATTCCCTGTAATATCCACAGAAGATATCCTGTATTGCTCTCCTTCAGATATCATAATTGAGATTATCATCCCTCTTTTATCCTCTGTAAGCTGGATTTTAGGATCAGCTACAGCAGCATTTATATGCCCTTTATTGAAGTAGAGGCTTCTTATCCTTTCAATATCAACACTCATCTCGCCTTTTCTGTAATATCCGGATGATGTTACGAATGAGAACAACCACCATTCGCCTGTTTTTATCGCTTTTTTTATTTCCTTTTTTGAGACGGCCTTGCTGCCTTCAATTACTATGGACTTTATCTTGACCTTAGGGCCTTCCTCTATTTGATATGTAAGCGTAACCTCATCATCATTCACCTTGTTCACAACAGGGACAATTTTTGACAGGTAGTAGCCTTCCTCTTCATAGAAGGCACGAAGCTTGTCGGCATTATCCTGTATCAGGACAGTATCTGCTATAGAGTTTGCCGTTATTGTTATCTTCTCTTTCAGGTCTGAATCTTCCTGCTTCTTATTCCCCTGAAAGTCTATACTTATAATAGTGGGTTTCTCTTTTATCAGGTATATAACCCTTACACCGCCTTCAAGCGGCTCTATCTCAACCTTTACATCGTCAAAATAGCCCATTTTATAAATGTCTTTTATGTCATTTGTAGTCTTCTCCGAAGAAAGCGGTTCTCCTGTTTTCTGCGTTATCTTGGATTTCACAGCGGCTTCCTCTGTCCTCTTAAGCCCTCTTACCTCCATAGAATTCACCAGAGGCAGAGAAATTTCCTGCGCTGAGATGCTGTCTGCATTGCCTACAAACACAGCAAGCATAAAACAGAGAGGCAGCAAAACCGATCTTCTCACTCTCCGCCTCCAAATAAAGATATTGCTGTTAGATTTTTTTGACTGATTCACTGCACCCTCTTAACTGCATATGCTCTATAGAATATGTTAAGCATGACCGCTGCTGGCATCAGCGTGTTAGTATAGCTTTCTAAAAGGGCGCGTGTAAATAAAAAAATCAAACAATATCCGTACGGTTCAGGTTAAAATTAAAATTACAATGATCTCACATAGAGTGAAAGTTCAGGAAAAGGATTCCGGCAAACGTATAGATGTTTTAGCCGTTGAGGAAACAGGGATTACCCGTTCACAGATACAGAGACTCATAAAAAAGGGGTTTCTGCTTGTTGACAGCAGGACTGTAAGCCAGAACTACAGGGTAAAAGCAGGTGACATTATCGTATTAACTGCCGAAGATGAAAAACGGGAACATCTCATTGCAGAAGCAATCCCTATTGAAATACTCTACATGGACGAACACCTTGTTGTGGTAAACAAACCATCAGGGATGGTGGTTTATCCGGCTGCCGGACATGGCAGCGGCACATTGATAAATGTCCTCCTCTACCACTGCAAGAAACTTGAAGCGCCGG
>JAHILQ010000068.1 GCA_018896985.1 Nitrospinota bacterium | reverse complement strand
TATTAAGACTTCAAGCGCTGTTCTAATCCCAACCCTTAATCCCGAAACCTTTATTATGGCATCCGCGCTGACTTCATTTAAAAGCACGCTTATTTTTTTTAAGTTCTGTCCGATATCCCTCACGCTGCCCGATACCAGCCTTATGTCCTCTGTGACAGAATTGACATCATCAGTGACCTTTCTCATGCCTTTCAGTGTCCGCTGAAGTTCTTCCAGCGCAGGTTTCAGGGAATCCTCTGTTGTCCTGAGAAAATCTGTGAGCGCTCTTGCCGACTTCCTCAGTTCAAGAAGCACATATACGAGAAAGTACACAACTATTAAAAAGGCAATTGTCATGAGCGCAAACCATATCTGGTTCATCGTCCCTCCTTAAATCAATTATATCACAAGCATAAATAAGGTCAATGGCCGAAAATTTATGCTATCCAGCATACTCTATCACTATTTTTATCCCGATTGCCATAAATACAACTGTAAGTATGCCTGCATTTTATTAAAGCATTAATTCGTGAAAAAGTGTTATAATTTTTTATGCTTTCAGAAACAGAGATAATCATTCGCCTGCTCCTTGATGAACTTTACTCTATCAGTGGAGTAAGGAAAGTTGTTATAAGAGGGTAGGCTTTACTTTATAGTCCTGTACTGCCTGACTTAAATCCTTTGACCTGCATCTAATCTTAATGACTGTAATTGACAAAGCAATAAATACTGTATCTTATATGCCTGTAAATAGTGTAGAATAAACGGACTAAGGAAATTGATTTCTCAAATGTTTTCCCCATTAATCATAAAAGGCAAAGCCATTTCGCTTCCTATTATTCAGGGCGGTATGGGCGTAGGTGTTTCCCTTTATCCTCTTGCAAGCGCTGTTGCGAGGGAAGGCGGGCTGGGCATTGTATCAAGCGCAGCTCTTGATAGGCTTGTCTCAAAGAGAACGGGGAAAAAATACAATACATACGAAGCTACATACGAAGAGGTTTGCCGCGCAAAAGAAAACGGCGGCTTTGCAGGAATAAACATTATGCGCGCTCTCGTCAGGGATTATAACGATTCAGTGAAAGGCGCTCTTGATGCAAACGCAGATGCAATCATTTCGGGCGCAGGTCTGCCTCTTACACTGCCCACAATTCAACCGCCAAAGGATACTGCGCTTATTCCAATCGTGTCATCTGCAAGAGCCCTTGACATCATCTGCAAGAAATGGGAGAAGAACGGTTACAGGCCTGATGCCGTTGTTTTGGAGGGACCACTTGCAGGAGGGCATCTCGGCTTTAAGATGGACGAGATTGACAGCGATGAAAACAGGCTTGAAAACCTGCTTCCGCCTGTGAAAGATATGGCTCAGAAATACGGAGGTTTTCCTGTCATTGTCGCAGGAGGTATTTATACCTATGACGACATCATCAGATTTATGAAAATGGGCGCTGATGGTGTGCAGATGGGAACCCGGTTCCTTGCTACTGAGGAGAGCAGCGCAACTGTAGAATATAAACAGGCTGTTGTTGATGCAAGGGAAGATGATATCATTGTTGCGCACGATCCTGGCTCTCCATGCGGTATGCCTTTCAGGGTCATAAAGCAATCGCCCATGTATGTCTCTGCCCTGCAGAAACTGAGAAAGCCAAAATGCAACAAAACCTATGTTCTGCTTAAGGACAAAGAAGGCAAATTCAGTCTCTGCCCTGCAAAAGAAAGCAACGAGCACCATTTCTGCATATGCAACGGTCTGCTGAGTTCAGCCGACTACAATGCGGACAAAGAAGAGCCTCTCTATACTGTGGGCACGAATGCGCACAGAGTTGACAGGATTTTATCGGTAAAGGATCTGATGGCAGAGTTAACCGGAAAAGCTGTTCTTGTCTGATTGAATCCTGCGCTTTAAACTCACAGCGCCCATCTGTTTACTCAATCAATAAAAATGCGCATTTGAGGTATTCTGTCTCTGGCATGGAGAGAAGGATGGGGTGGTCAGAACTCTGCGAGCTGAGGCTGAGAAGCCTGATTCTTCTTCCTGAATCCCTTGCAGAAACCTTGAGCATATCAATAAACATCTCCCTGCTGATGTGATACGAACATGAAGACGTTGCAAGGATTCCGCCTTTCTTCATAAGCCTCATGCATATGCCGTTTAACTCCCTGTATGCCTTCAACGCCTCTTTAATTCTGGATGAGCTTTTCACAAATGCAGGAGGGTCAAGGACTATGAAATCATATCCCTGTTCATTTTTCTGGGATTCACTTTTCAAAAAAGCAAAGACATCATCCTTTATGAATTTTGCTTTGTCCTGTAAATTATTTATTTCAGCATTCTTCTTAGCTTGTGCAACTGCTTTTTCGGATTCATCAATTCCTGTGACTTCTGCTCCTGCTGATGCAAGATGAATTGACCACGCGCCTGTATAGCAGAACAGGTCAAGCCCCTTGCCGCCTTTGATAAGATTTTTCAGGGCAATCCTGTTTTCCCTCTGGTCAAGAAAAAATCCTGTTTTTTGTCCTTCGTACGGATTAATCTCAAAGAGAATCCCATCCTCGTTTATCACAGGCAGGGTGTTCAAATTACCTTTTACAATTTCTTTATGAAGCGCAAGCCCTTCAAGTGTTCGTGAACGTCCATCGTTTCTGAGTATAATTACTTCAGGCACTAACATCTCATCAAACAGATTTATGATTGTCTCTTTCATGGCTTCCATCCCTGCTGTAAGAAACTGAAGGACGAGGCAGTTTTTATACTTATCTGCTATGAGTCCGGGAAGAAAATCTCCTTCACTGTAAATCAAGCGCATGGCGTCTCTTGCGCCTAAGAGTTTTTCCCTCAGCATGAGCGCGTCTTTTATCCGCCTGCTGAAGAATTCCTTATCAACCCCGATATTATCGGGGTCTCTTGTAAGGATTCTTACAGAGATGAGGCTCTGAGGGTTGATGTATCCAATGCCGATAAAGGCATCCTTCATGTCATAAAGTTCAACAATAGAGCCTGAAGCATACTTTTTTGGATTTTCATACAGCTCATTTGAAAACACCCACAGATGTCCGTCGTTAATTCTTTTTGTCCTTTTCAGATGAATCTTTTGCATTTCAATAATTATTTTTTAACTTCTAACTCTCTCATCTGGTTTTTAATGGTGAATCCTCTTAATGCAGGTTTGCGGCTGCCTTTGTACAGGGCCTTCGGATTTTATTCTCTGGATTATTTTTTGCTGAAGAGGATTCATGTGAAGACATTATAAACTTATTTGGTAGTATACAGGCAAGGGATAGTATTTTCGCTCAAGCACTATTCCCTTCCATAGGATTTTCTGATAGACAGGATTGGGTTTCGCTTTCTGCAGATATTTTTCTGTCGTTCTAAGGCTCATTCCGCTACATCCGCAAAACTCACCCTTCGGGTTCAGACAGTTGCGGCTGTTAGCGCTGCATTTCGCCAAGAACGAAAACTAAAAATCTCTAATATCGCTTAACCCCAACCCTGTCTATAGCTCTTTCATACTTCTTATTTGACAAACACCCGCATTTAAAAGTAATTTAAAACATGATTGCGATTGTTGATTATGGAATGGGAAATTTAAGGAGCGTTGAAAAAGGCTTCCTCAAAGTCGGCGTAGATGCGCGCATTGTCACTGATGCTGAATCCATTGATAATGCAAAAGGCGTTGTCCTTCCTGGTGTCGGCGCATTCATGGACTGCATAAAAAACCTCACTGACATGAAACTCACCGAGGCGATTATAAAATCAATTCAGAAAGGCAAGCCATATCTCGGCATCTGCCTCGGGCTTCAGGTTTTATTTACAGAGTCAGAGGAATTCGGGGTATGCAGAGGATTGAATGTTTTTGAAGGCAAGGTTGTAAGATTTCCCAAAAGTGATTTAAAAGTTCCGCACATGGGGTGGAATACCCTGAACATAAAAAAGAAACCTCCGATTTTTAACGGGATAGGGGGCAGCTCATATTTCTATTTTGTGCACTCCTTCTATGTTGTGCCGGAAGATGAAGGCATAATCGCTGCTACGACAGACTACGGAATAAACTTTACATCAATGGTCTGGAAGGATAATGTTTTTGCTATGCAGTTCCATCCTGAAAAAAGTCAGGAACTTGGATTGAAGATACTGAAGGGTTTCGGGGATTTTGTAAAAAAGGCATAAATCTTAAATTGATCTACGTTCAAAGCATACCCCTCCACTTTATTTATACTGTCTGGATTCAATTATTGCGAGTTTCTTTGTATCATAGCTCCTATCTCATTGAGGAACTGTTTCAGCGTCTCTTCAGAATGTTTTTGCACTGCTTTGTCATAGGTAAAGCGAATCTTTACGAAGTGGTTTTTGTGTCCAAGCATAAATACCAAAAATCAGCGGCGGAGCGAAGCGGAGTCCGCTGGATTGTATTGTTGGGCGAAATTAAATTCTTCTTGTTTTTTCTTCGCTCTCTGTGACAGCTGGAGTTTTCTTTCCAAAGATTCTAAAGATTTTTTATCACACTTAGCCAAGAGCTTTTCTAAGTCACTCAATGCACGTAAAGTGTAAAATATTTTATCTTTAGATACATAAACAATAACGGTTTTATTCTCCCGCAAAAGATTTACTATATTGTTTAGTGTCCCTTTGCTTTTTGTATCCCATATCATAAATCCATAGTCGGTATCCTTAATCATCTCTAAATCTTTAATCGTGTAGTAATGGAAATCTTTTACTTTGCTATGTTCCTTTACCCACTTTGTTTTCCAGTGACCAACATTGTTTCTACATTTTTCTCCTACACAGTAGACGAAGACATTTCTATAATTCTTGTCAAAGAAGTATTGTTGTACTGCTTTATCTACACCATTTGCATCGCCAACAAGAACTGAATATCCTTTCTGCACAATATTGTTTAGTCTTTGCTTAATATCATCGTTAAGTCTTGATAATCTTATAGAGCCGCCTATGAATACTTTATTCATACTTTGCTCTTTGTTCTGGTCAACGCTAATACATACACATTGTGCACGCTGACTTGGTTATACAGTATCTCTGTTATAGCATTCAGAGTAGCACCTGACCTGTACAAATCATCTAATAACAAAATACTTTTCCCATTTAGCACATTGCTGCCGACATTAAAGGCATTCTTTAATAATTCCATTCGCTTCTCGTATTCGTAGACGTCTTTCAACTCAGGTGTTTCTTTGGTTTTAACCAAGAGATCATCATGAAAAGGGATTCTTAGACGTGAACTGAGACTTTTCGTTATTTCTAATACTGGTTGAAAAGTTCTATTCTTGGATGGTGGAATGGGTATTATTGCAGCAATTGCATCAACAATTTTCCAACTGTTTTCAAGAAAATTTGCAACCGTATCTATTATTTCGCCAAGAGCAGTCTTGTCGGATTTATATTTCAGCCTATAAAGCAACTCTCCTATCTCGCTTCTTCTTGTGTCGAAGACTTCATGTCCGTACTCATCATACCCAATAAACGTACTGTCAATAGTGTGGATATCTAAAGCATATCCTTGAGTCCAGTTCCCAGATAGGTTTATTGGATGAATGGAAACCATAGCTTATATCCGCAAATTGTTGAATACATACTTACTAATGGTAATTTATCACAAACACTCATATTTGTCATTTCTTCATTTATTCTATGGCTAACATTATTTTTTATGTCTACATGCACATTTTGGATAATTTTAGGGGAATTCGGAGGGATGAGTCAAGAAAAATTTGCACAGTGTTACGCCAATTTAGAAATGTCCTGTTTCTACCAAAATAGAAATGTCCGGTTTTATGTTATTGCCTCAACGCAATTGTCATTCCCGCTTCTTTTTCTGTCATTCCGACTTGTTCGGAATCCCTTTTAAAGAAAGATTCTGGACAAGCCAGAATGACAAACGGACAAGCCAGCATGACAGACAGGGATGGCTTAAAAGGGCTGTATAGCATGACTGTTCTTAGGATATTTCTATTTTGGTATTACATCGCCGCCATCTCCTTGACAGTTTTCTCTGTCACGGGATGTCTCTTGTCAGGCGCAATTTCGCAGAGGGGTTTTAAGACAAAAGCCCGTTCATGCATGAGCGGATGAGGAATTTCCAAGTCTTGAGTCTTTAAAATCAGGTCGTCATAAAAGAGAATATCTAAATCAATTACACGAGGGCCCCATTTGACAGTCTCTGTCCGCCCAATCTCTTTCTCTATCTCTTCCAGAACTCTGAGAAGCTCTTCAGGTTTTTTATCCGTCTCTGCTTCAATTGCCATGTTGATAAACTTTGGCTGGTCTTTGACTCCCCACGGT
>JAHILQ010000067.1 GCA_018896985.1 Nitrospinota bacterium | reverse complement strand
GGAAGAAGATATAGAGAAAGAAAAGGGGATTATCAAAGAAGAGATAAAGATGGTTGAGGATACGCCTGACGACTACATATATGACCTCTTCAACCAGACAATATGGGGCAATGACGGCATAGGACAGCCCATACTCGGCAGAAGAGAGACGATTAAAGCGTTCATAAGGGAAGACCTTGTCAGCCACACAAAAAAACATTACGGGACAAAGGGCATTGTTATATCATGTGCGGGAAATTTTGAAACAGACAGGCTTCTTGATGCGCTGAATCATAATTTTAGTTCCCTCAGGAAAGGGTTGGAGCCTGAAACCGTTCCGAGCCGCTCGGAATTTAACAGCAGGATCAAAGTTCACAGTAAAGAACTCTCTGAAGTTCATCTGTGTCTCGGCGTTGAAGGCATGCCGCAGGCAAGCAAAGACAGGTATGTATTGTTTATTCTGAATACAATCCTCGGCGGAGGCGTAAGCTCCCGGCTTTTTCAGGAGATAAGAGAGAAAAGAGGGCTTGCGTATTCTGTTTATTCATATATATCATCATACGCTGATACAGGCGTATTGGCTGTCTATGCGGGAACAGGGAAAAAGAAAGTATCGCAGGTGCTAGAGCTTGTTCTCAAAGAACTCAGAGGTCTGGCAGATATGCTTACGGATGTTGATGTGGAAAGGGCCAAGGCTCAGCTTAAGGGCAATCTTATTCTCGGCCTTGAATCAACGAGCAGCAGGATGCAGAACATTGCCCGGCAGGAGATGTATTACGGCAGGTATTACTCGCCTTCGGAAATAATAAAAGATATAAATTCCATAAGCCTCAGACAGGTTAAAGAACTCGCAGAGAAACTGATAAGCGGGAGTGAGGTTGCCCTTACAGCGCTGGGGCCTGTCAGCGAAAATGACTTCAAGGGGATAATGGGGTAAACATTGAAATTTCTTTCGGCAGGACAATCAGACAAGGGTGTTTCAAGGCAAAACAATGAAGATAATTTTTGTGTTGATGAAGATTTGCGTCTTTTTATTGTTGCAGACGGATTGGGCGGGGCTGTAGCAGGAGAGGTTGCAAGCAGGATGGCTGTAGATATAATAAGGGATTATGTTAAGCGTTCCTCTACCATGAACGAACCTTTTGTTGGTGATTATGATAAAAGGTTCTCTGGCGCATCAAACAGGATTGCATCCGGCATAAGGTTAGCCAATCAGGCGATATACGAGGCGTCGCAGAGCAATGTTAAATGGCGCGGCATGGGAACGACAGTTGCTGCTGCCTTGCTTGACGGCAGCAAAATGAGCATTGCGCATGCAGGCGACAGCAGGATTTATCTTATCAGGGCAAGTTCAATCGTCCAGCTTACCGATGATCATTCAATAGTATCCGAGCAGATTAAAAGCGGGCTTCTCACAAAAGAGGAGGCGGAGGGCTCCGAGTCAAGGAATATTATTACAAGGGCTCTCGGTACGACTTCGTCTATGGATATTGACCTTGACGAAATAGACCTTATGGACGCTGACAGGGTTGTCCTTTGCAGTGACGGGCTTACAACTATGGTTTCTGACAATGTTATCCTTTCTACAGTTGCCGCTTCTGATGAGCCTGGCAGCGCATGCGGCGCACTTATTGATATTGCCAATAAAAATGGCGGGAAGGATAATATAACCGTAGCGCTTGTGTATGTGTTTGCCGATGGCTCATAGAGAAGATAAAACTTTTCCTAAGAAGATTAAAAATATCTTCGGATGGCATAACTGAAAGACGGCGATATAGTTGATGTGGCGAATATTAAGATGCAGTTTTACATTAAAGAATAGCGGTTTTTAATTTGCCCTTGCTGCAATTCTGGCAACCTGAATGACTGTATTTCAGGGGTAGGCTCTATTAAAGTTCCCCATTCTGTATCTTCTTTTCCAGTCTCAAAAGAACAAGATAATGTTCTACAATGTGTTCAGGCAGTTCATTCAACAATGCTAAAAACTCCTTTTTATCAGGACGTTTTTTCTTATACTGTGCAATTCCCTTGCTAACAACATCTATTTGTTCGCCTTCTTCTTTAAACATCTCTGCCACAGGAATAGCCAATGCATCTGCAATTAATTCCAAAGATTTCTGGGTATATTTTCTCTTCCCATTTTCTAATTGGTTTACATAACCCTGAGAAAGACCGCTTTTCAATGCAAGTTCTTCCTGCGTAAGCCCTGTCTGCATTCTCAGCTTTCTTATATTTTCACCTATGATATTCCTATCTCGTCTTTTCATTGGTTTTATCCTAATAGCACTATGCCCTTTTATACAATTCCAACGTGCAATTTTTACTTGACACTAATATTCCACTGTGCTATATAATATTTGGCGGGAAAGGGGGGGTGAGAAATAGAATTTGTGTCGTCATTGCGAGGCTGACAGAGTCGTCTTGATGCAGGGTTACATGTCATTCCCGCGAAAGTGGGAATCTTTTTCCTGTTCTGTCATGCTGGCTTGTCCAGCATCTTTCTTTACGATTCCTGACAAGCAGGAAGGATTCCGAACAAGTCGGAATGACAGATTAGCTCTGGATTCCTGCTTCAACAGGAATGACAAAAAACAAAAAATTCATTAGAAGAGGAGGAAAGTATGAAGAAACTGATACTGGTTATTGTAATCGCAGCGATATTTGTAACAAGCAGTATGGTTTATGGAGGTCAATTCGGCCCGCCGGAGCCTGTGGCAAAAGAGGGAAAGACAGCATTAGGGGTTGGCTATTTCAATTATTCAGCTAAATGGAAAACAAAGGATGTAGGTTGGGAGGAAAGCAAGGTCACACAAGATCAGGCGTATCTCCAGTTAGGCTACGGCGTTGCAAAGAACTGGGAGGCATATTTGAGAGTTGGAGGGGCAGATTCTAAACTAAAAGACGTTTTTACAACCAACGCTGACGACTCTACCCGCGCTGGTTTTAAGTCTGATTTTAAAGACGGGTATAAACCCTTTGGCACAATAGGGGTTAAGGGTGTCTTTAATGTAACTCCATCTTTTGGTATAGGTCCTTTCCTTCAGGCAAGCCTTTATTCCAGTTATAAAGATAGCACTTCCGGAACAGTTTCAGGCTATTCCGAAACTCAAGAATGGAAAGTAAAAAAGCCGCGAGAGATTAATCTTGGAATCGGACTTCAAGGCAAGATTGGTGAGACAATTATTTATGGAGGTCCTGTTGCTTACTGGGCAAAAGCAAAGATACAAGAGACATTCAAAGTAGTTGGGGCAACATACGTTGCAACAGGAACTAACACACTTGCTTCCTCCACCACCTACAAAGAGAAAAACAATATCGGTGGTTTTGCAGGAGTAAGACTGCCTCTGAGCAAAGAACTTAGTCTTGAGGTTGAAGGACAGTTAAAAAGCAGGTTCTCCTTTGGCGGGGCTTTAACCTATTCGTTTTAATTGATGCTTCAAGGAGAGAGGGCTGTTAAGCCCTCTCTCCTATCCCATATACGACTATAAAACCTTTACTCAATAGGGGTGAGATGGAGATGGTAGGGTTGATATTTATGGCTCAAGGAAATCTACAGTATAGGGTTCTATCATATCTCTGGAATGTTTTGAGTAATGTTTGATTATGGCTTTAGCTATAAGAGAAAAATTATCGCCAGGTAAGGTATGAGGAATTATAAGCGCCCCAGCATGGCGGCGATGTTCATTAAAGAACTGAACAGTCAGGCGGATGAAGTCATTCCTGTTTCGGGTTACAAGGCATCTGTCCTCAGAGGCGGCTCGTTCAAGCTGCTCCTTGTCTGTAACCTGCACCATTCCGATATCATGGGCGCTGATGGCATCTATACGATGTTTTCTAAGTATTTCTGCAATCTTTGGGCTAATGTCTTCATCAAGGTAGTATTTCAACGACTGCCTCTAATGAGAAAGGGGTATCTTTCATGAACATGCTCTTTGGTCAATTCTTCATTCTGTTTTATAAGGTGTTCAATCTCTTGAGGGTATGCTCTGTAATAGCCGATGGCAGACATCAATTGCTGTTCTGTAAGCCAGTGGTAAGCCTTATGCAAACGACCCAAATCCTTATTAACGCTTTTGTAAGTTGCAATAACCTCCCAGACCTCTATCCCTGTGCCTGCAATCCGCGCCCTGCGTCCTGTAGTTCCTTCGCTGAAGATGATACCCGGACATCTTTGCATCTTTATCGCTTCCTCAAGCAGTTCATTGGCTACAGTGGAAAACTCCTTGCCAGATTCACCTGCTATCTGCTCAATTTCTTTGAATGTCTTTTCCTGAATCCTGATGCTCTTTTGAACAGTCGGCATAGATTGCTCCTTTTTATCCTGATTAATGGGTTACATCGTAATACAATAAATTACAATGGGAGACCAGTATATGTCAAGTAAGTGTCAAAAAGGAGAGACAAAGACAGCATTGTTCTTACTGCTAACGCAAATGTTATAGCTTCAGGCAAGGATAAGGCTACCATTTATGTGAGTGCAGTTCAGCATGTTGAAAAAGTCAGAACAAAAACCGACCGAACTTTTTTCGGGCTAATCCCTGTTGGAAGCGAAGCCACAAAGGTTAAACAAGAAGAAAGAACTATAGAGGATGAGGAGTTCTACAAAAAGTTCTTTGATGCGGTGGAGAAGGAGATAAAGGCATTATCACCATAAGAGAGAAACAAAAAGAGGAGGAGATTCTGTAGGGGTGAGATGGAGATGGTAGGATTACATAAACGCTATTCACCAGCTTTTTGTAAGAGTTTATTATATAGGTCAGGGCTTATTCTAAACCCATATTTAATAGCCTTGTCAAGATACGGCTTAATTTCAGGAATAATGCCTCTATCTTTAAGTTCTAACAAAACACCTATTGTTCCTACCGGATTGAGATTCATGGACTGTGCCACTATTCTTGCTTTATTGTCATCAAGCAAAATGGCATCAGCGGATATTTCAGATGCAAGGATTATAGCCTCTGCTTCACCATCTCCAAAAAATTCAGAAAGGGCGGACGCTGCAAGGGTATTGTTGAGTCGTTTTATTTCAATAAATTTTGACTTTAAACCATCCAAGACCTCTGTTGCACCAGGTCTCCCAGCGCCTTTTTCAACTACTTCTCTAAATACAGCATTGGGAATGACCAATTTTTCATATAGGGTGTGTAAATGATGGAAAAGTCTAACTCGGGCTATATTTATAAGCGGACTTGCATTGGATACAATAATCAACTCTTATATCTTCCTCGTCTTAACTTCTTTATAGTTGCTAAATCCACCAAAAAGTCATCCTGTGTGTATTCTGCTTGCGGTATTTTCAAAGACTCCAAAAATTCCATAAACTGTGCGAGGTTCATATTTGCAAGTTTAGCAGCCTTGCCTATAGATATAAGTTTTTTTTGGAAGAGGAAGAGTGCTATAGACTCCCTGACCACATTATCCGGCTCAGTAAGTCCAACTGTTTTCATACTTTTTAAAAGAGTAGTATCAAGTTTCATAGCCTATTATGAATTTGCAAAGATACTGTTGTCAAGTATTCAGAGGCAATATAAGCCAACGGGGATTAAATTGCCGGGAGGGATTTGGGGGTCAGGTCAGATGGACGAAAATGTCCGCATTTCGATTTTACCTTAACACCCTTCTCTGCAATATATCCTGAAGGTCTCTTCTTCCGTCAAGCACGCAGTGGACATTCTATTTTGCCTTAACAAAGCCTTTCCTAATACTTGACAATTTTACTAAGGTATTTTAAGATTTTCTTATGCTGAGGTTATCCAGAAAAGGACAGTATGGCGTAAGGGCGATGTTTGAAATAGCGAGAGGGCATGGCAATAAACCTGTTCCCATAAAAGAGATAGCTGAGAGACAGGCTGTTTCTGTTGCCTATCTTGAGCAGATACTTAATAAACTTAAAAATGGGGGGCTTATACGGAGCGTTAAAGGGCCGGGCGGCGGCTATGTGCTGAGCAAGAAACCTGAAGACGTAAGCATCAGCGCTATCCTTAATGAACTTGAAGGCCCTGTAGCCATAACGTCCTGCCTTGACCCAGAGGAGGGATGCGTAAGGGTTGATGGATGTGTTACGTATATGCTTTGGAAATCCCTTGGAGAGAAGATAGATGCCTTTCTCAGGACTGTCACCCTGAAGAATCTGCTTACAGGAACCCTGTTTAAGAAAGCCGATAAAAGGCTTAAAAAAAGCGCTTAATAGTTTTGAAGATATGAAATTCATGAAAGAAAGGCTGGACATAGTATTTTCGCTCATTCTCGGTCGCCTGAGGCGACCTCCGAGGCTTTTGCCTCTTTATTCTTTAAATGAATTCTATGGAATATCGGCAAAAGAAACCGCTCAAATGCCATGCCCAGCCTTTCTTGATTTTATTGTATGAAGTTTGTAGAGAACGTTAAGGCAGATGTAACAACAGACATAGTTTATATGATGTGTCCGATGCATCTGCTTAAACTTGAGGAAAAAATCAGGGAACTGGATGATGGGCAGATATTGGAGATAATGACTGATTATGACGGCGCGCTTGAAGATATTCCCGGCTGGTGTGAAAAAACAGGCAATGAATTTTTAGGAATCAAAGAGACGGAAGATTTTTATAAATTTTATATCAGGAAGTCGGAGACTCGACTCTACGAGAAGGTGAAGCGAAAATGAGGAAGCGCTATTTTGACCATGTTGCAACAAACCCTCTTGATGTCCGTGTTTTTGATGCGATGATGCCTTATTTCACGGAGGACTTCGGAAATCCCCTGAGTATTTATGACCTTGGCGCAAAGGCAAAAGAGGCAATAGAGAAGGCAAGGGCGCATGTTGCATCACTCATTAATTCAAAGTCATCGGAGATAATCTTTACATCAAGCGGCGCTGAGGCAAATAACTTTGCGCTTCGGGGCATTGCGCTTGCAAGGCAAAATGAAGGAAAGCATGTAATTGTCTCTAAGATGGAGCATCATTCAATCCTGAATTCAGCAAGGTTTCTTGAAAAGATGGGCTTTGTAGTGACTTTTCTCCCTGTGGATAAGTATGGGATAGTTGCCCCTGACACAGTAAGGAAATCTATAACAAAAGAGACAACGCTCATATCTATAATCCATGCAAGCAGTGAGGTGGGGACTATAGAGCCTATAAAAGAGATAGGGCAGATTGCAAAAGAAAAGGGGATAATCTTTCATACAGATGCAGTTGCAGCAGCGGGGAATATCCCTGTTGATGTGAAAGAACTTGGCGTTGACCTTTTAAGCATGGCAGCGCATCAGTTTTACGGGCCTAAAGGCGCAGGCGCGCTTTATGTAAGAGAGGGACTGAGAATAGTTCCGCTTATCTACGGCGGCATACAGGAAAACGGAAGAAGGGCGGGCACGGAAAATGTCCCTGCGATTGTGGGGATGGGCAGGGCAGCAGAACTTGCAAAAGATGAGATGGCTGATAGAATAGAACAGGCGAAGAAGTTAAGGGATAAACTTATTAAAGGCGTATCAGGCATTGAAAACATTTATCTTACAGGACATCCTGTCCCGATAAGTCGGGACTCGCAACGAGAAAACAGGCTTCCGGCACATGCGAGTTTTACAGTTGAATTTATAGAAGGTGAAGCAATGCTTCTGCTTCTTGCGGCAAAGGGCATTTATGCCGCTTCCGGTTCTGCATGTTCGTCAAAGGCATTGAAGGCATCGCCTGTTTTGCTGTCAATGGGCGTGTCTTCAAATCTGGCGCAGGGCTCGATTGTCTTTACGCTCGGCGCCGGCAGCACAGAGGAAGATATAGATTACCTGCTTTCTGAGTTTCCGCAGGTGATAAAAAGATTAAGAGAGATGTCCCCTTATGCAAAAGGCTGGGGAATGAAAGGAGAGGGTGGAGAATGTACAGTGCAAAAGTAATGGACCATTTTACAAATCCAAGGAATGTGGGAGAGATACCCGACGCTGACGGTATTGGCGCAGAGGGGAACCCTACGTGCGGGGATGTGATGCAGATTTTTATAAAGGTGAAGGACGACACGATAGTCGATGCAAAGTTCAAGACGTTCGGATGCGGCGCTGCTATTGCGGTAAGCAGTATGATTACGGAGATGATTAAAGGCAAAACGATTGATGAGGCGTTAGCAATATCAAAGGAGACAGTTGCAAATGAATTGGGCGGACTGCCTGCACAGAAGATGCACTGCTCTAATTTAGGAGCTGATGCGCTTAAGAAAGCCATTGAAGATTACAGGAACAAAAAGAAATAAGGGTGAGGAAAATATTTCTGAAGCACTTTAATGAAAAGGGCAGCGGGATTGTTGAGTCCATGCTTGTCCTAATAGTCATCAGCATTCTGGTTGTTGTTGTGATGGACCGTTATGAGACTATCATAGAGGAGGCAAAAAAAGTTGCGCTTAAGACCGAATTAAATAACCTGAGACAGGCTATCCTCTTCTTTAAGATTAAAAATAGCAGATACCCTGAAAGTCTCAAGGAACTGATTACAAGCAACTTTGTCATACCGTACAAAGGTGATACTATAATCAAGGCTAAGTATCTTGAGCATTATTCAATTGATAAAGAAAAAAATATACTTGATTCCTTTGATCTGCCTTTTGCCTATGACCGTACTACAGGCAGAGTCTGGTCCGTTAAAAAAGGTTTTGAGAACTGGTGACCTTTACCCTGCTCAGACCCTCTAATGGGGTTTACAAGTTCAATTTCAGACTGGTAATATAGCAAGTGTCCGTGATTAGTGTCAGTGAGTAATAATTACTGACACTGGCGACTGACACTGACTTGGAGAGGTGGCCGAGCAGGTCGAAGGCGGCGGTTTGCTAAACCGTTGTAGGGGCCAAAACCTCTACCCAGGGTTCGAATCCCTGCCTCTCCGCCATGAAAAAGTTTGGAGTTAAGAGTTAGGAGTTAAAAGTTGAAAATTGGAAATCACAAGTAGTAAATTTTTAATTCTTAACTTCTCACTTTTAACTTTAAATTTTTAATTTTTATTGAGGGGGTTATATGAACAAAAAGATTGTGATAGCAGTAATGTTAAGTTTAGCGCTGGTATATTTTGGAGGCTGTAAGAAAAAGGAGCAGCAGCCTGTTCCTAAGGCCCCGGCGATGCCGCAAGGGATGGGAGTGCTTCCACAAGGGCAGGCAGCGCCGCAGGGGCATCAGATGATGTCAGGCGGAAAGCTTGAGGTTGTTGTCCCTAAGATCATAAAAGGCAAGTGGAGTTCTGTGAAGCTTCTCGTTGAGGAGAAGGATACAAAAAAAGTACAGGAATATACGGTTAAACTCAACAGCGAGTGGAAAATACCGGGTTCCACCTTGAAGGTGACTGTTGGCGAGTTTCTTCCTGATTTTATTATGGATGGAAGTAAAATAACTTCAGGCTCAGCCAATCTTAATAATCCGGCGGTTGGCATAAAGGTAACAGATGGCGATAAACAAATATTCCCTGCTCCCGGAAAGCAGTGGGGTTGGCTGTGGTCCCGCAAAGAACTCCAATCAGCGCATCCGTTTGAGCATGCAAGATTTAATGTTATGCTTAAAGAGCCTGTGAAGAAGTGATAATCCGGCAATGCGCCCATAGCTCAACTGGATAGAGCGTCGGACTACGAATCCGCAGGCTGGGGGTTCGAATCCTCCTGGGCGCGCCAAACGAATTTGCTTCAGCAAAATTCGAAGTCGTTAAAGACAGTGTATAGTGAATAGTGAATAAAACTGAATACTATTCACTGACGACTATTCACTTCCAATAGTGAGAACAGACGAAAAACACATTCATTTCATGAGGCTGGCTCTTGAAGAAGCAATCCTTGCTTTTTCTGAGGGCGAAGTGCCTGTCGGCGCTGTTCTTGTTAGTGAAGATGTTGTTGTTGCGAGGGCGCACAATACCCGTGAGTCATCAAAAGACCCTACTGCGCACGCAGAGATGATTGCAATAAGAACAGCCGCAGAAAAGGGCAGCAGCTGGCGGTTAACTGAAGCCACTCTCTATGTGACGAAAGAGCCGTGTATTATGTGTGCGGGTTCTATGGTGAATGCAAGGCTCGGCAGACTTGTTTACGGCTGTAAAGATGAAAAAGGCGGAGCAGTTGACAGCCTTTATAAACTCCTGAGTGACAGAAGGCTTAATCATCAGGTTGAGGTTATCTCAGGGGTTCTTGAGGAAGAATGTGCAGAGATGTTGATAAAGTTTTTTAAGGAACGCAGATAGATTCCTGCCATACATCTATTCTTTAATTACTTTTTTGTTTAAACTAATAACTAAATACTGTTCACTAACAACTGTTGTTTCTGGAGAGGTGCCAGAGAGGCTGAATGGGGCGGTCTCGAAAACCGTTGTGGGGGCAACTTCACCGGGGGTTCAAATCCCTCCCTCTCCGCCATGAAAAACAGTTTAAAGTTTAGAGTTGAAAGTTAAGAGCCTTTAATTTTTAAAGCGAATTATTTATAATATATAACTTCAAATTATAAGGAATACATTATAAGGAATACTATGGAAAGAAAAATCGGGAAAATACTGATTGCAAACCGCGGCGTCCCTGCGGTGAGGGTTATGCACACATGCAGGGACAGAAAGATACCGACCACGGCTGTTTACAGCACCCCTGACAGGCTTGCGCACCATGTGTTTATGGCGGACACTGCCGTTCATATAGGCGAGGCGCCGCCTGTAGAGTCGTATCTCAATATGGATAAGATGGTTAATGCGGCAGTTCAGAGCGGGTCTGATGCGATACATCCGGGGTGGGGGTTTCTTGCAGAGAATGCCAATTTTGCCCAGATGGTTATAGATGCAGGTCTTAGATGGATAGGCCCTTCACCGAAGGTTATAAAGATGATGGGCGATAAGATAGAGGCAAAGAGAATTGCGCAAAAGGCAAATGTCCCCACAATCCCCGGCATCAGCGATGTTACTGATATTAATCAGATTAAGAAATGGATGAAGGATGAAAAGATAACGTTCCCGATAATGATAAAGGCGGCTGCAGGCGGCGGCGGAAAGGGAATGGTTAAGGTTGAAAACAATGATGGATTAGCGCAGGCATTTGCCCAGGCGCGTTCAGAGTCAAAGAAGTCATTCGGCGATGAAACAGTGCTTGTTGAAAAATACATAGAGCGGGGCAGGCACATAGAAGTCCAGATAGTTGCAGATGAGCATGGCAATGCGATTCATCTTTATGAGAGGGAATGTACAATTCAGAGGCGGAATCAGAAGATCATTGAGGAGGCTCCCTCGCCATCCTTGACTGACAGCCTCCGTCAGGAGATTTGTTTCACCGCAGTGCGGCTTATGCGGGAGATTGGATATACAACAGCAGGAACTGTAGAGTTTATTTTTGATTCCTCTACAAAGAAATTTTATTTCCTTGAGGTGAATACAAGATTACAGGTCGAACATGGTATAACAGAGCTCATAACAGGTCTGGATATAGTCGGGATAATGATTGACGTTGCAGTGGGCAAGAAGCTGCCGTTTAAACAGTCAGATATACGTCCGAACAGATGGGCGCTGGAATGCCGTCTTAATGCAGAAGACCCCAAGAGTTTCAGCCCTTCCTTTGGAACCATAACCCGGCTTCATGTGCCGGACGGCCCCGGCGTCAGGGTATCGTCAGGCGTTTATGAGGGCGCTGATATACCGCCTTATTATGATTCACTCTTTATGCTGTTAATGACGGCAGGCGCTGACAGAGAGGACGCCATAAGGGTTATGGACAGGGCGCTCGGCAGGACGCTCAGGGTTGAAGGTATAAAGACCCTTGCGCCGTTGCTTTTAAGCATAATCAGGCATTCTGCATTTAAATCAGGGGATTTTTCCACAAGGTTCATCGAAGAGCATATGGATGAGCTCGTCTCTATGTTCAGAGAGAAAAGCAGTGAAGATGAGGTTCTCAAGGTTGCGAGATATGTGGCTGAGATATCGGCGCTCGGGCCGCAGAAGTGGATGTGAGCCGGCTTCGCCGGAGTTAGAAGTTAAAAGGTGAAAGTTGAAAGAGAAGCTATGAAGAAGGATTACGTCTTTGTAAAGCCCGGGATGACTCCTAAAGAGATTGTGAAGGCAGTGCGCTCTCTCAGGGGTGTATGCCTCACATCTGTTGGGATGCGTGATGCAGGACAATCTGATTTCAAGAACCGCCACCGCATCTATGACCTGAAGACCCTTGCGCCTTATTACAATGAGATGGGACTATTCAGCGCTGAATGTCATGGCGGCGCAAGGTGGCATGTCGGAATAATGAACAGAAGGGAAAACCCTTTTGAGGAGATAGAGATTCTCAGGGAACTGATGCCAAATGTCCTTCTTCAGACGCTTATACGGGAGACGAATCTATGGGGATACAGGCCTTACCCTCAGAATGTAATTGAATATGTTGTATCAAAGGTTGATATAGACGTATGGAGATGTTTTTCATTCCTGAATGATGTGAGAAATATGCGTTCTGTCGCAGAAGTCGTTATGAAAAGAGGCAGGCTCTTTGAGCCTACGATATCCTTTACCGTAGCCAATTGGGCGACAAATGAATATTATCTCGGCGTTGTGCGCGACATGATAGACCTTTGCGGAGGAACTGACGAGATAATCCTTTGCATTAAGGACATGGCAGGCGTGGGTGATGTCAACAGGATAGGAAATCTTGTGGATGCGATAAAACAGGCATATCCTGAACTTATTATCAACTATCACAGGCATATAACAGACGGGCTTGCAATGCCTGCGCTTCTGTCAGCAGCAAAGGCAGGAGCAAATATCGTTGATGTTCAGGAAGACTCCCTGGTACGTTTTTACGGCCATTCTCCTATCCTGAGCGCGCAGGCATATTTTGAGGAATCAGGCATTCCTGTTCACCTCAACAGATATATGGCAGAGGTATCCGTACAGAAGGTTCGTGAATGGATAGGGGATTATGAATGGGCAGAGTCGCCGTTTAAGGGATTAGACCATATGGTGACATTCCATAAGATGCCGGGAGGCGCATTCCCGAGTTCCTTTGAACAGGCTGAAAAGGGTGAATTCCTCCATCACATGCCGGCAATCCTGAGGGTGATGTCCCTGTATAACAAGGTTGTCAAGTATTTTGATGTTACGCCGGGCTCTCAGATTACATGGGTTGCCTGCAGCGGAATAGTGAACAGATACGCGAAGGAAAGAGGAGATGCAGGCGTTAAGCATGTGACAGAGCTTCTTGCAAAATTTGTCGAACAGAAGAATCAGGACTTTGGCGCAATGGAAAAAGAAGAACAGGAAGAACTGCTTTTGCTCTTCAGGCAGGCTCCTGGAGATTTTAAAAACCTTTTGCTTGGAAACTACGGAAGACTTCCTGTAGGCTGGCCTGCGGAATGGGTATACAAAAGCGCCTTCGGCGATGAGTGGGATAAAAAAATAAAGGAACGGAAAGAACTTTCTCCTCTGGATTCGCTGGGGGACGATGATTTGGAAAAGCTGAGAAAAGGTCTTGCTGAAAATATCGGCAGAGAGCCGGCAGAGGAAGAATTTATACTTTATCTCATGCATCCAAAGGATGCGAAAGAGTTTATTGTATTCAGGGAAAAATACGGCGAGGCGCCGATAGTCCTTCCGACAGATGTCTGGAGAGAGGGGCTGAAAAGAGCAGGCGACAGGGTGGATTTTGAACTCTGGGGCAAACCTTACTCCATAGAGCTTGTTTCAATAGGCGCTGAGCATGAAGGCATTGTCCATGTGGTGATGAAGGTCAATAACAGGACAAGGGTTTATGCTGTGGAGACTCCGAGGGCAAAGCGGACTGAGATAAGGATGGCAAAGAAACCCAATGAGATAGGCGCTCCGATTAACGGCAATGTCTGGAGGATCGGTAATCCGGGAAGAGGCGCTATTAAAGGGGGAGACATTGTCCACAGAGGCGAAGAGATTGCAAATCTTGAGGCAATGAAGATGGAGAATGCTATCATAGCTCCGTTTGACGGCCAGATTACAGAGGTCTGTGTTAAGCTTAATGATACAGTGCAGGAAGGACAGCTTCTGTTTGTGATCGAAAAGGTTTGATGTTATAAGACTTGCAGGCTCTTATTCTGCGATAAGGTAGCAAGGCTTGAGTCTATGAGATTTGGAGGAAAATAAAATGGCGAAACCACTGGTCGGAATACTTATGGGAAGCGACAGCGACATACCTGTTGTGGAAAAGGCAGCAGAGGTCTTAAAGGAGATGGGAGTCCCGTATGAGATGGATATAAGCTCGGCGCACAGGCTGCCTGATAAAACAGCAGAGTATGCAAAAACTGCGAGACAGCGCGGTATCGAGGTAATAATCGCAGGCGCAGGCATGGCAGCGCATCTTGCAGGCGTTATCGCGGCAAACACAACGCTGCCTGTTATCGGTGTACCCCTTAAATCAGGGGCATTGAACGGCGTTGATGCCCTTTATTCAACTGTCCAGATGCCTCTCGGAATTCCGGTTGCAACTGTCGCCATAGACGGCGCAAAAAACGCCGCATATCTTGCATGCTCGATTCTCTCCATAAAATATCCCGCGATTACCGATAAGCTGGAGGCATTCAGGGAAAAGACAAGGCTGTCTCTTATGGAAAAATCAAACTCATTAAAAAACAGATAAAGTTTTTTACAGGAGGAATAAATTGCCAGGACTGAGCTTGATATGATTTACTAAGGAGTTCATAAGTAAGATCACACTGACTGTCATTCCAGCTTGTCTGGAATCCTTCTTAAAGAAAGATGCTGGACAAGCCAGCATGACAGAATAGTTAAAGGTATGTGACTTTACTTATGGTCTTATTAGTAACATTTTTCAGGAGAGTTGAATGAAAAAGCTTTATAAGGGGATTCACAAATTTCAAGGGTCATATTTTAAAAAGGAAAAAGCCTTTTTTAAACGGCTTTCAAAAAGGCAGGCGCCGGAAGTCCTTTTTATCACATGCTCTGATTCACGCATAGACCCTAATCTGGTTACTCAAAGCAAGCCCGGTGAGCTTTTTATTGTGAGAAACATTGGGAATATTATTCCGCCTTATGACGCCATAAAGGACAAAAACAGCGTTGCAGCAGCGATAGAATTTGCAGTATTGAGCTTAAAGGTAAAAGATATTATTGTGTGCGGGCACTCAAATTGCGGCGCCATGCAGGCTATTTTCAAGGACGAAAGAGAATTGAGAAATATGCCCCATTTAAAAGACTGGCTGAAGTTGGCTGCACCTGTAAAGGATATTGTTTTGAAGCATTATCCGGAAACGTCTGCTGAAATCCGCCAGCGGATTACCGAAGAGAAAAATGTTTTGTGTCAACTGCATAATATTCAAACATATCCGTTTGTTCAGGAGGCATTAAACGAAGGTGTGCTTCATCTTCATGGCTGGTATTACAATATAGGAACCGGAAGCATATATTACTACAACTCATCGGAAGATGCTTTCGAGCTTATCAGCGAACAGGGCATGAAAGGGGATAAATGAAGATTCCGAGGGTAATGTCAACACAGCATCCTGACAATGTCTTACTGCCTTTCTTTGCAGAGAGCCAGGACATGTCAGGAGACGACGAAATTCAGGAGGCATACTATGCCTTCTCACATCTCGGCTGTGACGAGCAGATGTGGGACTGCGAAGGCAAAGAAGTGGATGATTTTGTCGTTCGTAAACTCCTCACGAAATATGATCACTTCTTCAGACAAACGAAACTCGGCGAAGATGTTTTTCTCACTCTAAGGGTTCCGAATCCGGATGTTGAAAAAGACGAGGCTAAAGTCCTTATCGAGAGCCTTGAGAGCATTCCCCGTTCATGTGATGCAGCGAGGCTTTTTTATGGCAAAGACATTCCTCCTATCTTTGAGGTTATTCTTCCAATGACAGTGTCACATGAAAGTCTGAACAGGGTTTATCACTATTACAGGGATTTTGTT
>JAHILQ010000066.1 GCA_018896985.1 Nitrospinota bacterium | reverse complement strand
TTATGACAGCGCCTCCCTGAAAAGCCAATTAAGAAGGGCTGACAAACTTGGAGCAAACTATGTCTTTATAATCGGCGATGACGAATTAAAGTCAGGCATGATTAAGTGGAAAAATTTAAAAAACGGCTCACAGGGAGAGATAGGTATAAAAAATGCAACGGAGTTAAAAGGATTAGATTAAACCCCGAAGATTACCGCCCTTTCTTCCATATCAACCCTCTCAACCTTCACCTTTAATTCCTTTCCTATGGTGAATGAGCGCTTCTTGTTTTTGCCGTAAAGTATCATAGTTCGTTCGTTAAATTCATAAAAATCATCCGTCATATACGAGACATGGAGAAAACCTTCAACATAAAAATCCTTCAGCCTAATCTTCAGTCCGTAAGGCGTGACATTAACAACCTTTCCTTCAAACTCATCTCCTACCTTATCTTTCATAAACCACACCCTCATAGCATTAAGAACCTCATTCTCAGCCTCGCTGGAAAGGCGCTCCCTCCTTGAAGAGTTGAATGCGATATCAGGCAGCATTGTCTCCAGCTCCTGCTTTCTTTTTTCTGAGATGCGCTTCTTATGCAAAACCTCCCTTAATATCCTGTGGACAATGAGGTCAGGATAACGTCTTATTGGGGATGTGAAATGTGTATAATGTCCCGATGCAAGGCCGAAATGCCCTGCGTTCAAAGGAGAATACCTCGCCTGCTTAAGGCTTCTCAATACCATATAATTCACCATTTCTTCCTCTGGCCTGCCTTTTACTTCTCTGAGCAGCGCAGAGAAATTTTTCGGCTCGTAACGCACGCCATGCGCCGTGCTGCGCAAAGGTTTTATATATCTAAGAATCCCTTCCATCTTTTGAGTGTCAGGCTCTTCGTGTATCCTGTAAAGGGTCGGCGTTTCGAGTTCCGCAAGATATTCCGCAACAGCCTCGTTTGCCGCGACCATAAACTCCTCAATAATGATATGCGCAAAATTTCTCTCAGCCTTTATTATTGCCTCCGGCCTGCCCTGAATATCAAGCAGGACTTCCGGTTCCGGAAGGTCAAAATCAAGGCTTCCTCTTTCAAGCCTCTTTTTTCTCAGGACACCGCACAGCTCAGCCATAAGTTCAAAATCACTTAGAAGGTAATCATATCTCTTGCGTTCATGCCTGTCATTATCAACAAGGATTTTCCTTACAGATGTATAGGTCATCCTCTCGTTGCTCTTTATCAGGCTCGGATAAAATTTTGCATTGAGTTTTTCGCCATGCCTGCCGAACTCCATCTCAACTGTAAATGCAAGCCTTTCCACCTCAGGTTTCAGGCTGCACAGATCCTCGGACAGTTCATTCGGAAGCATTGGAATCACCCTGTCAGGAAAATATGTGCTTGTGCCTCTCTTCCTTGCCTCAAGATCAATATCCGAATCCCATGGAACATAATATCCGACATCAGCTATATGCACCCAGAGCTTATAACCGTGTTCTGTAAGTTTAATGGAAACTGCGTCATCAAAATCCTTTGCGCGTTCACCGTCAATTGTTACCGTAGGAAGCCCCGTTAAATCCTTTCTTTTTTCTTCAGCCGCTTCGCTCATGCCCTTTGCAGCAAGCATTTTTGCTTCTTCAGCAACATTTCTCGGAAATCTTCGCGGGATACTGAACTCATCTATTATTGCCTCTACTTCTGATGCAGGGTCTTCGGGCTTTTCTATTACTTTTACAATTCTTCCTGAAGGAGGCTTTCTGTCTGCAGGATAATTAAGAATCTCAGCAACAACGGTATCGCCGTTTCTGGCGCTGCCCCTGTCATTAGGCGAGACATAAAGGTCAAATGCAATGGATTTGTTTTTGGGCCTCACATAAGATACGGCATTTTCGATTTCAAGCCTGCCTGTTACTCTGACGTGAGCCCTTTCAAGTATCCTTATTATTGTTCCATCCCGTTTTTGCCGGTTCTCAATCCTCACAACAACCCTGTCATTGTCCATTGCTCCGGAGGTTGCTCGGGCAGGTATGAATATATCGCGTTCTCCCGGCTTTTCCGTTATAACAAAACCGTAACCGTCCTTATGCGCCTCAAAATAACCTGTCATCAGATCAACATCACTTACAGGGACATAAAGGCCTTTTCTTGTGAGCACGATACCGCCGTCCTGAAGCATTCGCCTGAGAACCTTTTTTAATGCGTGGGCTTCGGAACGGCTTAATGACATAAGGCTGACTATTTCCTTAAAACTCAACGGCTTTTTCGTCTTTTCTCTGAAAAATGAAAGGAGGGTTTGTTTATTTATCATGAGATGTCAGACTGTATTCTTTTTGACGTTGTATCATAAAGTTTTTCAGCTGAGAAAAATAAAAAGAGAGGGCATATCCCCTCTCTTTGTGTCATTTTTCACAGCCTGTAGATTTCTTTTTTATAGCTTACTCTAATATTTCAAGAACGCAGCGTTTGCCTATTTTAGTGCCTGATGCGCTGAGTATTGTTCTCATTGCACGTGCTGTCTTCCCCTGTTTTCCTATGACCTTTCCGAGGTCGGTCTGTGCAACTCTAAGTTCAAAAACAGTGGTTTTCTCGCCCGCAACCTCTGAAACTGCAACATCCTCCGGCTTGTCAACCAGAGCCTTAGCCATTTTCTCAATCAATTCTTTCATCCTCGCCACCTCCATAGGAATTTAGGACTGTCTACGGCTCGTAGAATTACAGTCCAGCCCTTTGCAAAAGCTTTTTAGTAATATCGGTAGTTTGCGCTCCTCGCTGCAACCAATGCCTTGCCTTCTCCAAATTAATCTTTATCTCAGAAGGCTCTTTGAGCGGATCATACGTTCCAAGAATTTCTATGAAAGGCCCATCTCTTTTTGTCCGCGAATCAGCTACGACCACTCTGTAGAAGGGTCTCTTATGGGCTCCTAATCTTCTTAACCTGATTTTTACCAAAACTTCACCTCCCCTTTTTAATTAAATCTACTGGATTTTAAGCTTATCAGAAAGAGTGTAAACTGTCAACATACATCAGAAAGGCAAAAACTTAGGCAGCTTAAACCCCTTTCCCCCTTTAAACATCTTCAACATCTTTTTAAGCTCAACATATTGTTTAACTACCTTATTGACATCAGATGCCGTGGTTCCGCTTCCCAGCGCAATCCTTTTCCTTCTGCTGCCGTTCAAAAGGTTATGGTTTCTTCTTTCAGCTAATGTCATGGAGTTTATCACTGCCTCTACCTTTACAAGCTCCCTGTCATCTACCGCAAGTCCCTTCATCTTGCTGATGCCGGGTATCATATTTAGAATATTCTCAAGAGGGCCCATGCCGCGGATTTTCTTTAACTGTTCCTTCAGGTCATCAAAGGTGAATGATTCAGATGCAATCTTCTCCTGAAGTTTTTCAGCCTCTTTCTGTTCAAATGTCTTCTGCGCCTGCTCTATGAAACTGAGGACATCGCCCATCCCGAGAATTCTTGAAGCAATCCTGTCAGGATAAAACGGCTCGAGCATATCAATCTTTTC
>JAHILQ010000065.1 GCA_018896985.1 Nitrospinota bacterium | reverse complement strand
GCCATAATAGACTCGCTCAGGCTGGTAGAAGCCCTCAAGGAACTTACAAAAAAAGCCCGCGTAAAAACAAAGGATGCAGTAATAGGAATCTCAGGGCATGCCTCAGTGATTATAAAGCGGATACCGCTTCATGAGATGTCAGAGGATGAGCTCGCAGAATCAATAAAATTTGAGGCGGAGCAGTATGTCCCGTTTGACATTGAGGATGTGAACCTTGACTTTCAGATACTCGGCCCCAGAGAAGAGCCCGGGCAGATGGACGTTATACTCGTTGCGGTTAAAAAAGACATAATCAATGAATATGTTGCAGTTGTAAAAGAGGCGGGCCTGAATCCGATAATAGTGGACGTAGCTGCCTTTGCCCTTGAAAATATGTATGAAATCAATTACGAGATTGAACCGAACAGAAATGTGGCGCTGGTCAATATCGGAGCAAGCACAATAAATATAACCATCCTCAAGGACGGGGTTTCCGTGTTCACAAGAGACAGCTCTCTTGGAAGCAATCTGTACACGGAAGCCATTCAAAAGGAATTCAGCATCACTTATGAAAACGCTGAAAGACTTAAAAGGGGAGAAGCCATAGAAGGTGTGTCTCCCGGAGACGCATATTCTGTGGTTATGAATACATCTGAGGATTTAATCAATGAAATAGGACGCTCGTTAGATTATTACAAAAGCACCACACTGCATGAGGACATACATGAGATAATACTGAGCGGAGGAGGAGCGCTCATAAAAGACTTCCCGAGGGTCCTCTCGGAAAAAATCGGGGTTGAATCAAAAGTGGCAGAACCGTTTAAAAATATCTCAATACCTAAAAAATTTGATTTTTCATATATACAGGAAATGGCGCCTATGGCAGCTATTGCTGTAGGGCTTGCCTTAAGGAGGCCCGGCGACAGATGATAAGAGTAAACCTCCTGCCAGTAAAACGCAAGAAAAAGCTCAAGGCGATTCCGGTATTTATTATCAACAGCGCCCTGTTCACCTTAGCGGCAATCATTGCATCAGGTTGTTTTTTCTACTATACAAGTTCCCAGTTAACTTCGCTACAACAGCAAAAAAAGACTAACGAGGCAACAATGGCGGACCTGAAGAACAAGATAAAGGAAGTAGAAAACTATGAAACCCAGAAACAAACGCTTGACAAGAAAACAGGCATAATAAAGCAGCTCAAAAAAAACCAGAGCCTCCCTGTGAGAATTCTTTCAGAGATAGGCAATGTACTGCCAAACGGTGTCTGGCTTCAGTCCATGTCTGTATCAGGCAATGACATAAAGATAAGCGGTGCCGGATTCACAAATGAGGATGTTGTCAACTATGAAAAGAATCTTAAAAAATCAGAGCTTTTTACGGATGTAACCCTGCATGGAACACAGAAGTCAACCACAGGCAAAGTCGTAACTTATCAATTTAATATAACGTGCAAGGTGAAGGAAGGATAACGTGGCTCTTAAACTTGACATAAAATTTGATCTAAAAAAGGTGCCCAAAGGCGCAAGGATAGCCATAGCTGTTACACCGGCAGTAATCATAGCAATACTATTTGTAATGTTTGTATATATGCCTAAGACAAAGGAAATCAAAAAACTGAATACTGTCATATCTGCGCAGGAAAATGAGATAGCCAAAAATAAAACGATAGCGGCGAAACTGGATATTCTTAAGGTAGAAAATGACAAGCTTATTAAAGAGCTCAAAGAACTTCAGGAAAAACTTCCTGAAGAAGAAGGTGTCTCTACGTTGATTCAGCAGATAGCCGAGATAGCTGCAAAAGCAGATATAGATATATTGACATGGAAACCAGAGACAAAAAAAGCGCATCCAAGCGGCATAGTTGAGGAAATTCCATTTTCCTTAACACTTGCCGGAACTTATCATAACCTGGGCTCCTTCTTCAGCAGCCTTACACGATTAAACAGGATTGTCAATGTTTCTGATATACAACTCGGGGACCCGAAGGCGCGAAAAGAAGAGGCTGCATTAAACATATCGCTAAAGGCAATAACCTTTTCGGCAGTGAAAGAGAAGGGCAAATGATACAGAATCAAAAAAACAGAAAACAAAATTCAGAACTCAGAAAAGCCCTGTTCTTTCCTGTTATTCTCATTCTCATATCCTTTTTCTTTTCAGGGGCGTGTGATAAAAAAGCTCCTTCTCCCAAAGCAGCGCCTGCAAAAGCTGCCCAGGAGGCTGCTACTCAGAGTCCAGAGGTAAAGGGAGCTAAAGTAGAGGAAGAAACATACACTTACGAGAAAAAGGGGAAAAGGGATCCGTTTGTTTCTC